>JAGVHR010000150.1 GCA_020056455.1 Thermodesulfovibrionales bacterium | reverse complement strand
GTATAAAATCTGTCAGTTCATATTTTACCTGAAAAATATAAATCGAAAAATAAAACTTGATGACTCTTAAAAAGTCGTCATTCCAGCTTGTCGGAATCTTTCAGTATTTCAATGGAGGCTTTTGCAAAAGTAGAGGAATCTTTTACTATCAAGAAGTTATAAGGCCTCTCACTTTGTTCGAGGTGACAGATTGAGGACTTTTGCAAGAGCCTCAATGTACTGAAAAGAAGGATTCCGGAAAAGCCGGAATGACGTCAAAAGAGGGTTTTTCGACTTCTTACGAAGCCGTCAAACTTGTGATGTCCGGAAAGCCGTTTTCTTGCGCTTATTCTCCAGGGTCTCTGTGCTGGATGTCTGAAGGACCAACCGGCGATTTTAGCGCAGACCGGACCCAGCCAAACCCAATCCTCTCCTGTTCAAGTCGTATAGCATGGCCTATCCGGTTATCGCGCAAATCCTCAAACAGTGCTCGCTCCTCTTTATTAAGCCGTCGAAGGTCGCGGCGCATTGGCCGGGGTTCGCTCACCCATAGCAGTTCATGTGCCATCAGCGTATCGCGGTCCATCAGGAAGGACACGGTATGTGGCAGATAAGCTCGCAGTTGATCGAGGATAGCAAAGCCGTGCGTGTCAATATCGCCCCAGTAGTGTATCGTGCACCGCTGCAGCCACTCAGCCTGCGCCTGCATATCGAAGCCATATCCCGCGCCAAAAATGACCATACTGCCCGGCAGCTCCGGGAAAGCGAGAAAGTTGATCTCATTTTCAGTAATGAACACCCTGCTGATCCTCGGATTGAGCCTGTTAAAAGCATCCTGATTGATAGTGATATCCTGGTCGGCGCTGCCCGGCAATAAAGCAAAAGCCGGGTCAAGGATACGAAAACGAATACGCAGCGGCTTGTCCAGAAAGCCGTAACTACGGCAGAAATGGTTCATCCCACCGGCTTCAGTATCGATAGCCTCAGGCGGCAGAACAAGGTCCAGCAACTCACTCAACACACCGCGATGTGCTTCAATGAACTTGGTATGAATGCCCTGAATATCGATCTGCCGAAGATAGATGCCAGGCCGCGGATGGGCCTGCATCCAGCCGATGATATTCAACAGATGAGGCCAGTCCTCAGCCGAGTCAAGGGCCTTCAGCGGACGTCTCGCAAGCCAGGGCAATAGTGCGGGCTGCCGTTCTCTGGTGAGCGCCACGAGCTCGTTGAATCGCCTGACATCACGACCTTTGCCGATGAGGCTCACGGCATTATCAAGAGTGTCTATCCAGATTTCATCAGGAATGGCATTGCTTCCTATAACATGGTGTCGCAACTCGCGCATCACTACGCGGTAGTGAGTCCCTTGCCGCAGATCGGCAATCCATGTCCTCACCTCCTCAAACCGGCCAGCCAGTTCACTTGACGTTGGCTTTTTTAGCGTCAGGCGGCGGGGAAATATCGCTTCGCCGTTCACCAGAGAGGCCGGCAGCAGTCCTTTGTCCCACAGCTTCTGCACTTGCATGCGCAGATCGGCCTGCGTTGTCCAATTCATGATCTCGTCCAAGTCATGCAATTATCCGCTTCATGAGTGGGCCTTCGCCTTTTCTGCCTGGTATTCCTCAACGGAAAGGTTGCGGAGCCTGGAAGAGCGCCCATCCTCATTATGAATGAAACCCACGCTTGCCACAAAGGGCTCGATTATATGGATCTTCTGAAGCGGAGTTACAATCAGGAGTTGCAGATTCATCTGTTGAAAGAGTTGCAGACCGTACTGCGCAGACTCATCTGAGCCACGGGCAAAGGCTTCGTCTATGACAACAAATCGGAAGGACCTGGAGCGCACAACACCCCATTCAAGCCCAAACTGATATGCCAGGCTCGCCGCGAGTATTGTATATGCCAGTTTTTCCTTTTGTCCTCCTGATTTGCCGCCGGAGTCCGAGTAATGCTCGTGCTCTGTTCCATCCTCGCGCCAGCGTTCGGAGGCAGCAAAGCCGGACCAGTTACGCACATCCGTGACTTTTGCAGTCCAGCGCCGGTCCATTTCGGATTGCCCTTCACGGCCTCGAAAACGCTCGATGATCCGCTTGACTTGTAAGAACTTGGCCTCCGAATACTGCTCATCCCCTGAGCCGGTCAGACTGCCTTCGGTACAGGCCCTAAGTTCGCCCTGGAAATCCCGGATATCAGTATCCTGAGTGGTCTGCGCCTCCAGCACGATGTAACGGCCTGCATTGTAGTCTATCTGTGTCAGCGATTCATTGATATGAGTAATCCGCTCTTTGATGGTTTCGCGCTCACGGTTCAGTTGCGACTGAAAGTTTGCCACCTCCCGGATGGTGTTTTCGTTGAGAAGTTCCTTAAAGCGCGCCTCGAAGCGAGGCAGATCATCAGCGTTTAACTTGTCCAGCATCAAGCGGTATTCTGCGGCCGCCTCGACGCTGACATCCACATCCTGCGTGTCGAGCTTGTAGTCGTCTCTGTATTCGGTCATGGCTTTGATGATCTTTTCACGCAAACGAGTGAGATTCTTCGCCTCATTGTCAATACGGCCCTGCAGCCAGGTCCGCATATCCTGTTCCCGATTGTCACATGATTCCACGCTCAAGTGGTGTTCTCCAAGAGCCTCAGGCCGCATAACCTCCAACGATTCGAATCTGACTGCGTGAAGGGCGTTTGCAGGATCGTCAAGCAATACCTGTGTTTGAACATGCAAAGACCCGGCATCGGTCTTTTTCTGCTCTGTCTTGGACCGCTTGTCCCTTAGCTCCACGATCAGGCGCTCTGTCTCCTGTAATTCCAGTTCAAACGAAGCAAGTCTGGTTGTAAGTTCCTGGAGCAGATCAGAGGCTGATTCCAGTTGTCTCTTCTGCTCCATAAGTCCTGAAATCTCGACTGCAAGGGGTTGCCAGTCGAGTTCCTGAAAGTCCCGGTACTCGTTAAGCTTAAACAGTGTCTCCAGCCGGCCCCTGAGATCTTTCTGCTCGTTTTGCAGTGAGCTGATATGGCCGGCGAGCCCAGACAGTCGGGTTTCGAGTTGCTGCGCCCTGGCCTCAAGCGCTGCTATCTTGGCCGCATTGGTCCATCCGAGAACATAGCGGCTGCGGTCGTCGAGCCGATGGCGGTCATCCTTTTCGTGCCTCTCACCCTGGACCTTGATCTGGCCTGCAAGCGTAATAGCGCGGATCTCGCGGCGGAACTGGTCCTGTGTAGCGCAGCAGGCAACGTCAAAGCGATGGCTGATCTCCCGTTCCAGCCATTCATAATAAGGGGAATCAGGCTTTATCGCGAGCTTGCGCGCCAATGAATGCTGGTGCAGGGCAGGGACATCGCCACGACCGGCCTTGCGCACCCGGAAATAGACCAGTCTGCCCTTGAGGTGAGTGCGATCTACCCAGGCCGCCACCTGCGAATAATGCTTGTCAGGCACGAGCAGTGAAAGGCCGAAGCTCCGCAGCAGCCGTTCCATAGCGCCCTCCCACTCCCGCTCTTCCTCGCGCACCTGAATCAGCTCGCCTGCAAACGGCATGTCTGACTCGGGCAGCTTAAGAGCAGCAGCAATGGCACTACGCATTGCCACCTGTTCTACGGGAATATTGCTCAGCCGTGACTTCAGGCTTTTGATCTCAGCCGTGAGCGCCTCGTGTTCCTGCCGCCATTGGGTGAAAGAAACCCCTGCCTCGTTTAATTCGTTCTGAAGCGCCGCCTCCCTGCCGGAGGTCTTTTCTGCCAAATCGCCAAAGGTCTTCCGCTGGGTCAGAAAGGCCTCGGCGCTGCCTGCTGCTGCGATGTTCAAAAAACCTGTCAGTTCAGCATAACGCGCTGCCTTGCTTCGGCGTTTGATGCACTCATCGTCTTTCTGCTTAATCTCTGCTGTGAGCCGCTCTATACGGTCTCCGCCATTTTCGGCTATACTGCGTCTGAGTTCACGTTCCTCGCTCGATTGCCTGTTCTTGCGCTCTTCCATGCGCTGCACGCTTTCATTCTGCCTCTCCCATTCGTCAGACAGAGATACGATGCGCTTGTCGAGCAGACCGAGTTTCAACTTTGCAAACCAGCTCTTGAGGGCCTCACGGCAGGCCCGAAGTTCCTCATTGTGTGCGGCGGCTTCCGCGTGCCTGTCGCAGTCAGCTATAAGTGGTGTAAGTAAAGTCACCTGGCGCTTGGCCTTCAAAACCGCCTCATGCGCACGGTTTAGATCATCGAAATGCGTGATAAGCGCTTTTATCCGGGGAGCCACGTCAAAGGGTTCCAGCATGTGGCTACGCACAAAGTCGGTAAGATTACCGACCGACTTCATGGACACTGTCTGGTGAAACAGCTCCAGCGCCTGTTCATTGTCGATGCCGAACCTGCGTCGAAACCATGCGCCATATGGCGGAAAGCTGTCAAACACTTCAGCGCCGTTGCTGCGAAGGCGTTTTCTCAGCGCCGTGATCTCCGGACCAAACTGAGAGAAGTCCGTAGCAATCGACAAGGCACATGTCGCCCCGACAAAAAAACGCGCAGGCTGCCCCTGCGGGTCCTTCATCCAAAACACCTGTGCCAGCGTCAATGTCTGGTCATAGCCGGCATTATAAAAAACGCCGAGGACTACAGAGTAGCTGTTGTGGTTACGCAAGGCCACAGGTTTGGCGGCGCCGCTGATTTCATTTCGTTCTGACTTGAAATGTCCCAACACATAGGAACGCAGGGTGCGTTCCCTGGTCTCAGCCCCGGCCGCTTTGTTATAAGCGATGCGATGTGCCGGAACCAGCAAGGTGGTTACCGCGTCCACCAGAGTTGTCTTTCCTGAACCGATGTCTCCGGTAAGCAAAGCGTTTCTGCCGTTAAGATGAAATGTCCATATCCTGCTGTCGAACGTGCCCCAGTTAAAGACCTCCAGGCGATGCAGGCGAAAACCAGAGAGTGAATCATCGGCCATAAATTCCAGACCCGGAGACTCATTCATTTTGGCCGATCCCCTTCCTGTCTCCCTGTAACAGTGTCCGGTATGCCGCCAGCCGTTCATCGAATTCCGCCAGCCACTGCGCATCAACGAACGCCTTGAGGATGCGTCTCACTTCAAACATTTGCTTCTGCCCGCTTTGGGGCTTCAGGCGGCGCAGAAAGCCCAGATCAACTATCTTGTTAAGATGGCTGTCCACCTGGTCCATCAGCTTTGCCTCGTTGCTGCTTTCAGGCAGAAACACTCTTATCAGTTCGGCGATGTCATCGCCGGACAAGACAAGACGCGCATCGCCTCCTGAAGCATCGAACTCGGCCATTTTCTTGCGCAAGAGGGCAAGCAGAAGGCTCACCGGAAAAGAAAGGGGCCTTCTCGCAATCAGGCGGGGCAGTTTTGTTTCCGCTTCATCCCCACTGCCTGAATGTGAGCGTAAAAAGGCGTACCCCTCGGCCTCATCCAGCGCCAGTTCCAGTCCGAGCACGGCCACATAGTCGCGTACACGGACCTGCAGGCCGAGCAGAGAGTTCCACAGGGCAGGATTGCCCTCCTGGTAAAGCACGCCTTTTAAAAGCGGCACCACAACTGATGGCAGGTCATGGGCAGCCAGGGGCTGTGTTTCAAAGTCTTGTTCCGGCATCGTTATCTCACAAATATAACACGCGGCAGTCTGGCCTGTCTTATGCGCCCGCCATCCTGGTCTGTGGTTTTCCATAGGATGACCTCAATCATCTCCTCATCCACTATCGCATTGAAAGCATCACTTGCCAACTGAAGATAGGCGATCAATTCCGCAAGCCCATGTTGCAAGGGCCGGACCTCTATGAGCTCAGCCAAAGTAACTTTTGATCGCTCCTGCAGCGCATTGCGGATATGCCTTAAAAGTTCAGTCTTATCGATAACCACCTGTGAAAATAGCGCGGCGGCATCTACCTCCTCATCGCCTGGTTCAAGGGCCACATCTGCTATCAGCGGTTTGATCGGGGGCGTATAGAGCGGCCGCTCCATAGGCAATTCAATATCAGCCCCGGTGTCGTCGATCTGCATGACCTCTCCGGCAGGCGGCGAGTCTCTAAGTGCCAGGGCTTTTGTCTCGATGCCGTGCAATATGTCCATGATGCGGCGGTTTTCAAGCCAGGCCTGGTCGTCAAGAAAGCGTCGCAGTTGTTGCGAAAGCAGGGCCACAGTGCGCTGGGTGTGTTCGCCTGCCTCAAGCCAGTCATAATGTACGCGCCGGATGCGCGCATCCGGATTGAGTTCGGCAACAGGCGGCAAAATCAGCACCCGCTCAAGCAATTGCGTCAGCTCCTCCTGCCTGCTGCCGGACATGAGGAAGTCCCAGAACGCGCGAAAACTCCTGCCCTGGTCTGAATCGGCAATCGCATCGCGCTCGCCCATTACCTCCTCAAGCAGTGCGCCTTTGCCTCCGTCCCATAAGGCAATGCGCTCACGCACGCGGCGGTCAAGGCCGCGAAAGTTATGTTCCACTTCCCTGAAATCTGAAAGCAGTTCACGCGCCAGGGCAATGAATTGCTGAAAGCGGTCCTTAAGAGCAGTATCGGAAAGGGTCGGAATGTCGCCTGCCAGAATATTGGCTATCTCAGTATCTATTTCGTCTCGGCGCTTGCGCAACTCTGCAACACGGGCCTGAGGATCAGTCTCGCTGCCCTCGCTCATCTGCTTAAGCAGCGTTAGTAGCGTCAGGAGTCGTGATTCCGTGCCGACAAAGGCCCTTTCAGTCAGCGTCCCGATCCATGCGATCGCCTTCTCTGCTGCAGGGGTCAGATCGAAATGAGGCTCATCCGAGCCTTGTGGGTAGAACTTGCGAAGCCAGCCCTTTTCATCGGCAGCCCACTCATTGAGGTAGTCGAGAGCAGTTCTGGGAAAGACATCTTCCCTAATCCGCTCACGCAGGCCGAACAGTTCATCCTCCAGCGCCTCAGCAAGATCAGCCTGAGCCATGACCCGCACATTGGGGGCGATAAAGACGCGATGCAGGAAACTCGCAATAAGCTGCGCATGATCAGAGCGCAGCATGCGCCATGCAGGGTGTTTCTGGCGCAGCATGTCGAGAGTGAAAAAGTCCATATTCATGCAGGAGCGCTCATACAGTCGCGCAGTACAGCGGCTCGCCCATCTTTATGGCCGATAACGGCACACGTTGCTATCAAGACTGCCTTCATAGTCATTAGTCCCCAACGTCTCAGACTGATATATCATAATACAACAATACGTAGGTCGTGTTATAGCAACCAAAACATTCAGCATTAGCAGGCTCTGTGCGACTTATTATCGGCGAATACCGCCTTTTTGCTCGGTTTTTACTATGTTTTTACTACGTTGTGATCAACGCCGTCAGACCCGATAGTCCATAGGGCGCTGACAGGCAATGCGTGCATGTTCTTGCCAAAGGGAATAACTTCACTGCCTGTGTAAAATACTATCCCCCTGTGGAAGCGATTACCGAGGGATTCCGACATTGCATAGAGTCCCTTGAAATCACTCGCGTTCACTGCCTTGGCGGTCTTGGTTTCTACCCCGACGACTTTCCCTGCTGCGTTTTCCAAAACGATATCGACTTCCTGGCCCGTCTGGGTGCGGAAATGAAAAATCTGAGGCTGCACCTCAGACCATGTTGCCTGCTTCGTCAGCTCCATCGCGATGAAATTCTCGAAAACCGAGCCGATAATCCCCTGATGAGCCTCCAGGCCATCTTCCGACAAGCCTGTCAAATAAGATAAAAGACCTGTATCATTCAGCATTATCTTAGAGGCCTTTACCAGCCGCTTTCCCAGATTGCCGGACCATGCCGGCAGCGGTTGGACGAGAAAGGTCGTCTCCAGCAGAGTCATATACCGCTTCAGTGTCGTCTGGGGTATTGCAACGCTCCTTGAAAGCTCGGCGAAGTTAAGCAGGGATGATGCCCGGGCCGCTATAAGCGACAGCACCCTTGGGAGTATCGTCAGCCCTTCGATATTGGCAAGATCGCGAACGTCTCTTTGAAGAATGGTGTTTATATAGGATCCAAACCAGGCCTTTCTCCGTGAAAGCGTTGCCCTGCCTGTTACCTCAGGATATCCACCGAGAAGCAACCTCTTAAATATCTGGACCTTATCTTCTCCGGTTTTGCTCAGCGAAGGCAGCTTATCAGTAAAGACTGCGTCAATGAATCTTTCCCGCACACCTTCCATTTCTCCCTGGGACAAAGGACATAAGGTCAGGATTTCCATCCTTCCGGATAGGGATTCGGACAGCTTCGGCAATAACATTACATTGGCCGATCCAGTGAGTAAAAAACGGCCCGGTCCTCGGTCGCGATCAACCTCTGACTTGATAGCAAGAAACAGCTCAGGGGCCCTCTGAACTTCGTCGATGACGGCGTCCCCATCCAATCCGGCGATGAACCCTGCCGGATCGTGTTTCGCAGCCGCCAGCACCCCGGCGTCATCCAATGTCAGATATCGTGAAGGATGAACCTCAGAGGCTATCTTTTTCACGAGGGTGCTTTTGCCTGTTTGCCTTGCGCCGTTCAACAGAACGACGGGACTATCCGAAAGGGCATCTTCGATTTGTGGTGTGATGTTACGGTATATCATGCCATATTATTAACCATTTGATGGATGATTTTCAACCAAGGCCTATGAAATAAATTCAAAGATACGCGCTAATTCTTTAAATGCCTCATGAAGTGTTTAAGCGCAAGAAGAAAAAGGCAACGAATGGGTGATTACTCCGTTTTTACATATAATTGTATCCAGCATTTTCATCTCTTGCTCTCCCGAGACTTAAAATGCTGAGTTATTACCTTTCTGACTATAGGCGTACACTGCTCCGCAGTCTGCTTACTCGAATTCTCGACCACGACTGAAAACGCAGGAGGGGCCTTATCCTGCCTTTTCGGGTCATGAAGATACCCGATCATCCAGGCGATATTGACCTTTCCTCCACCCTTGATTGTTCTCTCGGCAGTGCCTGTTTTTCCGCCGATTATGAGATTGATGAACTGATTTAATGATCTGCTCGTTCCTTTTTGAATTGTGCTCTCCATCGATCGTCTCATCGATTTAGCTGTCCTTTCATCCATTACACGTTTCTCAGCCACTTTTTCACCCTTTAACGATACGGGTTTGACCATTACCCCGCTATTAAAAGCAGCCTGTGAAATTAATGCTCCCTGCATAGGGGTGATCTCTATAGCAGGACCCTGCCCTAGAATAGAAAGGGCATAATCCTCCCGGCTCAGAGTCTCCGGCAGCTTCTTTGACATGAACAATCCTGATTTTTTTAGGAATTCCTTTACGGGTATTTCATTCAGAGCCCTGTGCAAAAAATATGAATTGCAGGAAACGGCGTAAGCATCGGATATGGAGCGGATTTCCCCCCTATGCTGACATGTGAAAGTCGTGCCTCCAACCGTATAGGACCCTTTGCATGTGAATGGCTTATCTCCTTTCAAGAGCATCGCAGATATTGTCTTCCAGACACTTCCGGGCGAAT
>JAGVHR010000011.1 GCA_020056455.1 Thermodesulfovibrionales bacterium | reverse complement strand
CGAAAGAATATGCTTTCCATGTTTGCACATGACATGAAAAACCCTGCGGTAACATCGGAAGGTTTTCTGTCGAGACTCATCTCAGGCAAGATAGGGACCCTGACGGAAGAGCAACAAGACTACCTTGAAATTATCCATAGTGAGCTTAACAAGTTATCAGAATTAATATCGGATTTTCTGCAGTTTTCAAGATTTGAAGCAATAGAATATAAGCCTGTTTACGCTCCATTTAACATAGAAGAAGAAATCCGGAAAAATGTTGAAGCTGAAAAAGTGGAGGCTGAAAAGAAAAAAATCATTATAAGTTTTGAACAAGTTGATACAACAACTCCTATAGTCAATGCAGATGCTGCTATGGTAAATCGAGTGATCAGGAATTTTCTCGACAACGCAATAAAATATACCGACCCGGGCGGAGCTGTAACGATCAAAATATCAGACAGAGACAATGAAGTACTCGTCTCTGTTAAAGATACAGGCATAGGAATACCGGAAGATCATCTGCCTTATATATTTGATGCATTCTACCGTGCGGGAAACTCAAAGGGGTCGGGGCTTGGGTTGTCCATTGCCAAAGCAATTATAGAAGGTCATGGAGGAAGGATATGGACTGAAAGCATACCCGCCAATGGCAGTACCTTTAGCTTCACCTTGCCGAAATAGCAAAATAATGCCTGATATATCAGGAATCTCCTGATATATCAGAAGACGATCACCCTTCCAAGCATCATTCCCCAGGCGCTGCTTTTGCTTAAAAGTCAATGTTATCAGCAGCATAGAGAGTCCTGTTCCGTCAACAGCAGTCCTGGCACACATTCTGCTCTTCAATATACCAGCAAACACTAATTATCACTTGTTCTGGTTGTTTTTGGGTATGGGAGCACGGCAGAAGAGGGCATAATGACCGAAATCGTGATGAGAACGGGGAGCAGTATTATGTGGACGCAAGATCGGAGCCAATGTCTGAATGTAAGGAGGGCTGGTGGACACGAAGATGCTTGTGACATTAAGAATGATTGTCCGGCCTGAAAGCCGAAGTGATTTTTTAGACACGATGCGTGGGACGCTTGAACCAGCGCGGGTCGAAAGAGGCTGTCTGAGTTATCGTTTTTATGAAGACGTAGAAAACAGAAATGCCTTCGTCCTTGTGGAGGAATGGGCGACACAGGCAGATCTTGAGAGACACATAGTTAGGGACAATCAGCGACAACTGCTTGAACTAATGGATCTCCTGAGCGAGCAGCCTGAATTGCGGTTCAACACTGTCTCTCACACAGAAGGAATGGATCTCGTAGAAAAAGTCCTCAAGACAGAAGGCCAGGGATGAGATAGTGAAGGATATGCTGTCAGGTTCGATGTACGCATGTGAGGCAAGGCCTCATATAACAAAAGGAGGTTGTTATGCTTTGGACGATTTTTGTAGTACTCGTGATACTTTGGCTGTTGGGGCTGGTGAGCGGTTACACGATCGGCGGATTCATTCATATACTGCTGGTTATCGCAATCGTTGTGGTGTTGATCAGAATAATTCAGGGACGAAGACCGCTATAAATGTCGGCAGAAACGAAAGGAGAGCAAATGCAAAGGGGGCGAGAATAAAGATACATTTTTATAGGGTATGTTGAGGCTGTGAAAACAAAAATTCAGAGGGAGGTCTAAAGATGCAAAAAATATTATTAAAGAGGGTGCTCATATTTGTCATCGCTCTGTTCTCAATGGGTTTAATGGTGGGGTGTTCCGGCATGGAGAAAAGGCCCAAAGACAGGCCGGGATATTTGTACTATCACAAACCGCTACCGGAAGCATCGCGGGCACTGGATGAAGCGCGCATGGCGGGCAAAGACAAGGAATGCCCGGCAGAATATAATGCTGCAAAAGATATGGTAGACAAGGCCTATGAGATCTACTTCGCATGCGATACCAAGGGAGCGATCGCTATGGCCCAGGGTGCGATTGACAAAATTAAGGCCCTTTGCCCGTCCAAACCGCTTGCCGTTCTGAAACCTGAACCCAAACCTGAACCCAAGCCTGAGCTCAAGCTGGAGGTAAAGCCTAAACCTATGGTAAATATCGAGGCGAATCCGGGCACAATTGAGAAGGGTGACTCCTCTGATCTATCCTGGACTTCCAAAGATGCGACCACTCTTTCCCTGGACCAGGGCATCGGTGATGTCCCTGCCATTGGCTCACGCAAGGTCTCACCCGCCAAGACCACGACCTACACGATAACTGCCAAGAATGAAGGCGGTGTGGCGACCGATAGTGCGACCCTCACGGTGGGGGAAATAAAAATTATTCTTGAGGACATCCATTTCGACTTTGACAAGGCCACGCTTACGAAAGTCGCAGCAGCTATTCTCGACAGCAACATAAAGACACTGAAAGCAAACTCTGGCATAAATGTCCAGATCGAGGGGCATACCTGCGCGCATGGCGCTGAGAACTACAATATGGCACTGGGTGAAAGAAGAGCCAATGCGGTAAGGGAATACCTTGCAAATCATGACATAATTGCCGGCAGGATGACAACAATCAGCTATGGCGAAACAAGGCTCGCGATGCCTGAGACACCGATACAGGAAAACAAGGAGTCAAATGAAGCAAAGGCAAACAGACGTATTCACTTTGAAGTATTCGTGAAATAGGAGCGCGAGGTCAAGGGGCCGGAAAGTCATTTTGAATTGTTCCGGACCCGCGCCCTGGCTGCAGGTATTAACAGTGCAATCGTATTATTGCACATTGAAAGACAGGAGGAGTGAAATGAAAAAGATTATTTTCATTGCAGTATTAATGGTTTTTGGATTGGCCCTGTTTTCGGGTTGCGCCTCTATGACAGGCAGAACAGCTGGCGAGCATGTCGATGACGCGACCATTACCACGAAAGTGAATGATGTAATCGTCAAAGACCAGGACGCCAAGTATTTGAAGATCGATGTTACCTCAACAGAGGGAAACGTTGTTCTCCAGGGTTCCATATCCGACAAAGCAGCGGAGGATCGCATAGTAGGAAAGATCAGGGAGATCAAGGGCGTGAAATCTGTCAATAGCCAACTGAAGCCTAAGAGCGCAACAGCGGGTGAATATATTGATGACTCGATGATAACCACAAAAGTCAACGCGGAGATAGTCAAAGACCCGGATGCCCAGTATTTCAAGATCGATGTGACAACAACACAGGGAGATGTTGTTCTACAGGGTTTTGTGAACAGCAGAGATACCGAAGCACGGCTTGTCAAAGAGATCAGGCAGATCAAGGGCGTCAAATCCGTGAAGAGCCTCTTGAAGATAGAAGAGAAAAAGTAGGTGGATAAGGGGCATTCCGTGAAAGCACTCCTCATGTATCCTGAATTCCCGCCGGGGTGCCCCTCCAGCTACGAGTTTTATGATCTCATACTGCTCTCTGGAGAAGGGGAAATCATCCCTTCTCCTTCAATGCGCAGCATGAAAGGAGTAATACCATGCCCTTGATTCAGTTAGTGATTGTTTTGGTTGTCGTTGGCGTGATTCTATGGGTGATTAACAGCTACATACCGATGCAGGCCACCATAAAGAAAATCCTCAATGTCGTCGTGATTATTGCAGTGATTATCTGGTTATTGAGTGTCTTCGGACTCATAGGAGACCTCTCAACGATTCGTGTTGGGAAGTGAACCCTGTTAAGAATGGCGAAAGTCTTCTGGCGGGCTGAAAATACTCTGGATAAGAAAGGAGGATGGTATGTTGTGAACGGTCGTTTTGATACTGATAATTCTGTGGGTGCTGGGGCTGATGAGCAGTTACACGATGGGCGGGTTTATTCATATCCTGCTGGTAATCGCTATATCGTGGTGCTGCTCAATGTTATTCAGGGACGCAGAGCGCAGCCTGCAGGAGATAACCCATAAAAGGTGATAACAGAAAGGGAGAGCGAAATGAAAACAAATACCCTGTTAGGCATCATACTCATTGCTGTAGGGATTGTGGCCTTTGCGTATCAGGGCATCACCTACACGACCAGGGAGAAGGTCGTTGATCTTGGCCCGATCCAGGTGAGTGCTGACAAGACGAAAACGCTTCCCTTGCCGCCCATTGTGGGGGCTATTGCGCTTGTAGGCGGCATCGTGTTGCTGGTTATGGAAAGCAGGAAGGGCTGACAGGAGACAAAACAGTAATGTGTAAAGGAGGCAACAAAATGAAAAAGTTATTTTTTGGAGCATTGTTTTTGGCGTTGGTATTTGCAGTTTCTATTCCAACGATGGCAAGGGCGGATGTAGACGTTAACATTGGTATTGGTCTGCTTCTGCCGCCGCCCATCGTATTTCCAGCGCCGCCGGAGTTGATAGTGCTGCCTGAGACGTATGTCTACGTCGCACCTGACGTAGACGTGGACATCTTTTTCTGGAATGGTTTTTGGTGGCGTCTGTGGGATGGACGTTGGTATCGTTCACCTAATTATGACCGGGGCTGGGGTTATTACAACAGAGTCCCAATTTTTTATTTTGATGTGGACCCAGGCTGGAGAGGCTACTACAGAGACCGTAATTGGTACGGGCACAGATGGAACTATGAACGGTTTCCTCACCATCGGATCCAACAGAACTGGAGAAACTGGGAAAAGCGCAGGCATTGGGAAAGACAAGGGACCTGGGGCGTTCAGGGCTATAAACCCCGACCACAAAAAGAGAGACAGGAGCTGAGAAAACAAAGGGAACAGCAATATCAACAGAGGCCCGAGGTCCAGAAACACAGACAATCTGAGGGTCAGGAGCGCAGAGAACAACGTCAGGATAAAGTTCAGCAGCCGCAAAAACAGGAACAACAACCTGAGGTCCGGGAGCCAAAACAGGCTAAGCCTAAACGCGGGAAACCTGAAATGAGAGAGAAAGAAGATCAGGGCAAACCTCAGCGTGGAAAACCTGAAATGAGAGAGAAAGAAGACCAGGGCAAATCTCAGCGCGGAAAACCTGAGATGAGAGAGAAAGAAGACCAGGACAAACGTAAGCGTGGAAACCCTGAAATGAGAGAGAAAGAAAAACAGGGCAAACCCAAACGTGGAAAACCTGAAGCAGGAGAGGAAGAAAAACAGGACAAAAAAACAGAATAAAAAAAGGGTTTGCCCGACTATAAAAAAGGCCCGTATCTATAAATGAGGCCCGCGTCGCCCCCTCCAAAACCAATGCTCATGGGAGGGGGCGCGCTTATGTCGGCATTGAATTGTCGGCCATGGGAAGCAAGAAGGGCTGATCAAAGGCAAAACATTTCAGGAGGCCAGTATGAAGGACAAACGAAAAGCATACGAAGAGAAGCTCGACGCGCAGTTGGAGGAATGGAACGCACAGATCGCTCTGCTTAAGGCCAGGGCGGACAAGGGCAAGGCCGAGGTGAAGATAGAATACTACAAAACCATCAAAGCCTTGCAACGCCGGCAAGAGGAGGCCAGTGCAAAGCTGCACGAGTTGAAGACCGCAGGCGATGAGGCATGGGAAGACCTGAAGGCAGGCGCAGAAAAGGCCTGGGCTGAAGTCAAGACCGCTTTTCACGACGCGGCCTCTAAGTTCAAATGAGCAGGAACGCCGGACCCATTTGTCTGACCGTTGAACGTCCAATATTCGTGTTAAATAAACGAAGGATGAAGACTATGCTTAAGCGTATCAGGACCGTTCTCAATGTTGCCGGCACCTTTTGCGCCGCATCTATGTTTCTTATACTCCTTTTCCCATCTCCCCCTGCGGTGGCTGCGGACAGGGGCGGCGATGAATTTCTGGCCGGTTATATTGCCTCTATCCTTGAGCGAGATCTGCGCTGGGAGAGAGACAGCTATATTTTGAAGATTGTCAACGGGGTTGCCACGATTACCCTGTTTAAAGATGACCCGATGCGACGGGAGTCGGCCGACAAACAGTTGCGCAATATCGATGGACTACAGGAGGTAGCGATTGTGATGAAGCCTGCAGGCACTGCCAAGCCGGCAGCACTAAGCAGGTTTATGGGGCTAACCGGCGAAGTGGAAACCTTTCCAACTGGCGACCTGTTCCGGCCACTCCTCGCCGACCCGAAGCAGCCGCAGTTCTTTACCAGTATCAGGAGCTTCAGGTCCTCGGGGGTGCAATACACCCTGGCGTCAGTCGGCTTCGGAGAGACCTTCGGTCTGTACAGATTCTTCGGCAGCAGCGAGGGTGATGGCCTGCAACTGAGTGTGGAAGGCGCCCTATTCGCCCAGTTCAACCTGAGCGCCTCTTCTTCCGATCTCATTAACGCGGATTACACCATCGGCATTCCTGTCACCTATCGGCATGGCGACAGTTCGCTGCGTTTCCGCATTTATCACCAGAGCTCGCACATAGGGGATGAATTACTCCTGAGTGCTAATCCTCCGAACCGGGTCAATCTCAGCTACGAAGCCCTTGATCTCATCTATTCCCGCGAATGGCGCGGCTGGCGGGTATACGGCGGCGGTGAGTACCTAATCCACAAGGAACCTGCAGATCTAAAGCCGATGAGCGCCCACTGGGGGATCGAGTATCGCGGCAGCAAGCCGCTCGTGTGGAACGGCAGGCCGGTTTGCGGGGTGGACATGAAGAGCCTGGAGGAGCATGACTGGGCCATCGATACCAGCGTCAAGGCCGGCATCGAGTTCGGTCATCCCAACCCAGGGCATCGTCGCCTGCGCCTCATGGCCGAGTGGTACAAGGGGTATGATCCGCACGGCCAGTTCTATAACAATAAAGTTAATTACTATGGCATGGGGGTGTCTCTGGGATTCTGACGGAGTTTGTCGGGGAGGTATGTATCTATGATTGAACAGAGCAATTCTCATAGAGGAATCCGTTGCAGAGTGTTCCTCGGAAAGGGTGAAAACAGGTATGAAGCGTGGCTGAAGACAAGCAAGACAACATAGGAGGTATCCCAGGTATCTACTGGAAGTACATTGCAGCTTTTTTATTAGCTTCACTGGTTATATTCGTATGGAACCGCTTTTTCAATGTCGGGCCTCCTCCTCCGCATTATACGATAAATTACAGTCAGTTAATTACAGCAGGGAAATCATGATCGATAACGAACCGGAAATGCCGTCACCTGAGGTATGTGCAAGTAAGATATTTGAGATCAGCGGCACGAAATTCGAGCCTGAAATAGCCGCTGACTTGTGGCCCAAAATATTACAGCATAAATGGCTCATGTCTGAAAAACTGCACCGGGACGTAGGCTTGAGAACGGCGTGCACCGACTTTCTCGAAAACATGGAGCAGGCCCTCAAGGAATATATGGACTATAAGAGGAGGGACATACTGGCCGAGATGGGGGCTCAAATTATCAGCAGAACAGTATGGGACACTATATCCGACTCTCAGCCACCAAAGCAACTCGTACAGCGGAGGATTATACTTCCCCTTATGGAGGAGAACCTCGCCAGAAAGCACGGCGTTACTCCCCCGAAGACGATCATTTTCTTTGGCCCGCCGGGCACGGGGAAGACCCATTTTGTGAAGGCGATAGCAGGCGTCCTGTCCTGGTGGTATATTGAGATTCTGCCCAGCATGCTGATGGTGGATGGCGTGGAGAAGATCGGAGCTAATCTGCATACTGTAATGGAAAAGGCACGAAACCTGGAAGAAGCGGTCATCTTTATTGACGAATTTGAAGAGATTGCCGGCAGCCGGGATGAAGCAAGCAGAATTGACAAATCCATTACCAACGAATTTCTCAAACAGGTCCCCCTGCTCAAAAATCAGGGAAACAAGGTGCTGCTCGTTTGTGCGACCAACTATATCAGGCAGTTGGATGCCGCACTGCTCCGTCCCGGCAGGTTTGATTGTATTATCCCTGTCGGCGGTCTGGACGAAGCAGGGCGGAAGACCGTCCTTCAGCATTACCTGCTCAGGCTTAACACCGGCGACATCGACATGGACCTCATTGTGAAGATGACATCCGGGTTTACACCTGCAGATGTAGAATATCTGTTTCAGCAGGTCGCGCAATTTGCCTTTGAACAGGAATTTGCCCTCAAGCAGGATTATCAGGTGACTACGGATACCTTTATACGGATTGCACCGAAGATCCGTCCGTCTTTGGCCGATGAAGTCATTGAAGAATTTCAAAAGGACACCATCACCTATTCCCGAGCATGAGGATGATGAGGAGGGTTTATCGTGTTGTTGCTTGTGAGAAATAAAAAGTTATAGACACAATAGAGGACAGATTCCCTCATCTGCCTCACCTGTGGCTTTCGTGCGGAGCAACAAAATCCCTTTGCAATGACATGTAGATTCAACCAAGATTTGCTATGGAGATATGGAGTGCATAAATCATGGTTTCATGAAGGGGGAGAGTAGGTGTTTATCCAGGAAGACTATTTCAAGAACATTTTTAATACAGTTCGTGAAGGAATTCTCATACTGGATGAAAACATGAGAGTCCTGTCGGCCAATCGCAGTTTCTTCAAAATTTTCAAAGTAGATTCCGCAAATACTATCGGCTCTCTTTTATACGCTCTTGGAAACGGACAATGGGACATCCCGCACCTCCGCGTGCTGCTTGAGGATATTCTTCCTAAGAACGACACAGTTGATGACTACGAAATTGAACATAATTTTGAGAGCATCGGACAGAAAACCATGCTCCTTAACGCCTGCAAAATCAGAGAAAAGAATGACGATCTGCCGATAATCCTTCTGGCCATCGAGGACATTACCGAGCGCAGGGAGATAGAAAAGGGACTGGAAAAAGCCCGTAAAGAACTGGAGGTAACTAAAATATCCGAAGATGAAGCCCGCGAATACGCCGAGAGCATCATCAACACCGTG
>JAGVHR010000162.1 GCA_020056455.1 Thermodesulfovibrionales bacterium | reverse complement strand
TCTTATCTAAATCAAACTTCAGGGAAAGCTGCAGGGCATCCGGATTTCTCACAACGCTGAACGGTAATGATGTAAAGGCAGGTTCCTCCTGCATGCCTTTTCGATATGCTTTGAAGCGGTAGACATTCCAGTGTCCGGCCGGTGAGCAATTGAATTCCCAATACTGCTCAGAATTTATTAAACCAAGAAAGAACTCAAAACAGGTTTCTTTCCAGAGAGCATTTTTGCGGCGCAGTATGTCCGCAGGCGGGGGGATCACAAGTTCTGTTAGAGTACAGACAAGTGAGTAACTGATAGCGAATGTATTTGAAAGTCGTTTGATATTGCCGTTAATCTTTGCCTCCGGGAAAATGCCATCTGACGGGAATGGTTTAAGGGAAAAACTCCTGCTGATCATCTGAGGTCCTTTATGATATTGCGAATGGCTGTTTCCTGCAATTCAATACTTTCGGCGAGCCTGAACTGGACCAGCGCTCTGGCAAGATTGTGTTCAGGGTACCTGACTTTGAAGTAGACATTCCCTTCCAGATAGTCTGTAAAGAATCTTAGTCCCAGTTCGAAAGGTAACAGGCGGATCGAGTCGTAGAGATATTTAAAATCATTTCCGGTGAAGAATTCGTTTGCCATTGAAAGATAGCCCTGCAGAATGGCCCGGCAAAGGTCGGTGTCAAAATGCACCGCCTCCCATTGTCCGGTTTCTTCTCCAAGCGGGTTGCAGCCCGAACGGAGGCAGTCCCCGATATCATAATGGACCAGTCCGGGCTTGATGGTGTCCAGATCAATAAAGCTGACGGCCTGCCCGGATGCGGTGTCTATCATAATGTTGTTGACCTTTGGATCGCCATGAATTGTATGAATACGCAGTTTCCCTTGTGCTTTAGCGTTCTCAAGGACAGGCGCCAGGCCACATCGCTCTCTTATAAACTGCAGGCAATAATTCAAATCGGGGGATTTGCCGGCTCCGTGTTTTACCAGGACCTCATTATAATGTGCCAGGTAGTGAGGGGTGATGTGAAACCCTTTGAAAGTATCTGTCAGTTGGCCGGAAGGCAGATCACTGAGGAGAGTGTGGAAGATACCGAGCGCGCAGCCGGTTTCTCTCGCCTGTTCAATATCTTTGACGGTGTCAAACGATTGTGAATTATCTATAAAGCTGATTGCCCGCCAGAACGACCCTTCGGAATCAACCCAGTGGTCCTGAGCGTCCTGCGTCAGGAGCACGTGCAAAACCTCCCAGCGGCGGTTTGCGCTTAGGGGGAAATGCTGCAGGCGCCGGCGTGCATGCTCGGTAGAGATGCGCATATTGAGCATGATAAGTTCCGGTTGATGAAACACATGCGTATTGATCCGTTGCAGGATAAAGTGTTTTTCCTCTTCGGTATTCAGGGTTACCAAAAAGGTTTTATTGATATTGCCGTTTCCGAATTCCTTTATGTCAATAATTTTGTCTGATGGCTTGAATTGTTCTGCAACAGCGAAAAGACTGTTCAAGGTTTTACCTCTTTATATTTACCTTTTCTTTCTCATTCGTGCACATCAGGCTCAAAAAATAACCAGCGCACCTGCGGGAAGCTCTTCCTGAGCGCAGCCTCAACACGGTTGATATCTTCTATCAAAGGTAACGCAGCGCCCATTTCCTGCATCCTCACTTTTGCCGATACCATCAGCTCAGTCCCGAGTTGAAGCGTGATGAGTTTGTACACTTCCGCGATCTCGGGTCGCCCGGACAGGAAATTACGCAAAGCTGAGACGGTATCGGGGTCTGCGCTCTCACCGATGAGGAGACTCTTTACTTCAATGCCGACTATAAACGCAACCAGCACTAAAACGAGCCCGATGGCGATAGTGCCTAAAGCATCGAAGAGGGGGTCAGCAAAAATGATCGTTGCAAGCACAGCGATAAGGGCCAGAAATAAACCCAGTAGAGCGGCGATGTCCTCTCCGACTACAACGATAAGTTCACTTTGCCGGCTCTGCCTGAACCATTTCAGGAATGAGCGCTTGCCCTGTATTTTTCTTACTTCAGAGAGGGCGCCCTTTAAGGACCCGAATTCCAGCAGTATGGAAACCGCCAGCACTCCCACTGCAACCCATGGCGCTTCAGGCATCTCCGGATGCACAAGCTTATGTACGCCTTCATATATGGAGAAGATACCGCCCATACTGAAAAGCATGAGCGCTACAATAAAGGACCAGAAGTAGATGGCTTTGCCGTACCCCAGAGGATGTTCCTCAGAAGCCGGCAGTTTTGCCCGTTTGAGACCCAGCAGCAGTAAGATTTGATTAACACAGTCAGCAAAGGAATGGATAGTTTCTGCGAGCATCGCCCCTGATCCGGTATACCACGCAGCGAACCCCTTTGCCAGGGCAATACCGAGATTAGCGCCCAGTGCATACATGATCGCTTTTATTGAGCCGTTTGCATGAGACATGTTAAATATTACCAGAAAAGCTGAGAAGTTTGAATCGTTCTTTTTTCTTTCGCACTTTTGACTTTTGCACTATTGTACTATGGGCCCATGTTCTTCCATTGCCCGTTTCTGAAGCGGACAGTCATGGCGACGCCCTGAAAGAACATCGAGATCACCATCGATGCCCAAACGCCGCCGGCGCCGTATCCTGCAACAACAGCAAGGAGATAAGCAAGAGGCAAACGGACGATCCAGAGAGTGCTGACAATAACTATCATGGCTCCTTTTGTATCTCCTGCGCCCATGAGACATCCTCCCAAAATAACACTGATTGCCATAAACGGTTCGGATATCATTGTTATCCTGAGATACCGGATTGTTTCTGCAACTACTTGCTGGTCTTTGGCCACTGTTGAGGAAAGGGCCCCGGCCCATATGAAGACAGGCAGCGCCATAAGACTAACGAATGCAATTCCTGAAAGGGATATTTTCCAGCCTATCTTTTCCGCCCTTGCAGATTCGCCTGCGCCAAGGTTCTGGCCCGTAAGCACTGAACCGGCCATATGGAGGGCGAACACGGGGAGGTATATGACTGCCTCGATCCTCAGGCCGTTTGTGAGAGCCGCCATGGCCGTGATACTACTCTCCTGGAGATGGCTCAGGATATTGTAGAGAAAGATATTCCCTGCGTTCCACGATATCTGTATAAGGGCTGCCGGCCAGCTTAAAAGGAATATCTTCCTGAGCAGATCAACAGACACATGCCATATACCGGAAAAAATATTCTTCCAGCGGCTCTTTCTTAACAGTATTAAGCATATGACTGTGCCTGCAGTCATAGCAGTTGCAGTCGCAAGGGCAATGCCCCTGTATCCAAGACCCTGGAACGAAAAAAGCCCGAAGACCAGGAGGAAATTCAATGCAATGTTGATTAAGCTGATATAGAACATTGCCAGGAGCGACAGTTTCACCTCGCCGCCGGCCCGGAAAATAGCATTGGCCAGGATCACAATATAATTCGGCGCCAGGGTGAATGC
>JAGVHR010000046.1 GCA_020056455.1 Thermodesulfovibrionales bacterium | reverse complement strand
GACCTCTTCAATCTCAAACATACGATACCCCCTTGTCCTTTCTATACTGATATTGTAAAAAAATCCCTGCAGACTTTAAATTCTGATGACAGGCTGTAAAGCCCTTCGCAGCAGTACGTTGAAGCATCCTGACGTTCATCTGACCACCTCGTTCACCGGCCTTACAACCACCTTCCCGGCATATCTGAGATCAATAAAATCCACGACAATGCCCCTCTTCCGCACCTCTTCCTCTATCTCAACGAGGCGGCCCAGCTTTTCTTCGTAGTTTCCCGCGCCAACCTTCACGAGCAGACCGTCAAGGTTGGCAGATATCTCATTTGGCTTATGGGCAATTATCTCAATGCGCTGATTTTTATGAAGCAGCCCCATTTTCCGGACCACCCCGGCCAGGCCCACTGCCTCATGGAAAGCGTCCTTCTCAGCATACGGATCGCTCAGGATCACCGGCAGAAATGGGACTGTGTTGTCCTTCAGTTCCTCAAGCATCCTTCCTCTTTCATCAACAATGAACATCTTTCCCTTCATGTCGAGAAGCGCAAAAGACTCTGTTTCCCGGACCTTGACAAGAAGTTTCGAGGGATATTCCTTGCGCACTGATGCAGCCTGTATCCAGGGCGACTCTTTCAGTCTTTCATAAACCCCTTTCCCGGACAGAGCTATAAGGCTCTCGTCCCCCTTCAGTCCGGCCATCTGCCTAAGTTCGCTTTCTGAAAGATGCTCATTGCCTGTAATATCAATCGCCCTGACCCTGAAGACCGGCAGCACGGAATACGAAAGAAACCAGACTGCAACAGCAGCAATAATAACCGGAACTGCCACAAAGAAAATATTTTTTGCATTCAGCACTATGGCAGCCATCCTTTTCCTGATGCCTGAGGCGGACTTACTGCCTGCCCTGTTTCTCTTTCCTGCTTTCATCAGTCTCCGAGGATTCTCTGAATAAGACCGGGGAATTCAAGACCAGAGGCCTTTGCTATCTTCGGAAGCAGACTCGTTTCAGTCATCCCGGGAATGGTATTTACCTCAAGGACATAGGGATTGTTTCTATTGTCTATGATCAGGTCCACACGCGTTGCGCCGCTACAGCCCAGGGCCTTATGCGCTGCAAGCGCTGCCTCCCTGGTTTTCCTGTATGTTTTTGAGTCAAGCTCAGGAGGGAATATATACTGGGTAAGACCCGCAGTGTACTTTGCCTCATAACTGTAGAATTCTCCGGAGGGCCTTACCTCAACTCCTCCCAATACCTTGTCGTCAAGAATGGCAATCTGCACTTCTCTTCCCCTGATATACTTTTCTACAAGCACGGTATCGCCAAAAGCAAAGGCTGCCCGGAGCGAAGCAGGGAAAACCTTTGCATCCTTCACGATCTCAACTCCCACGCTCGAACCCTCAGCCGAAGGCTTTATCACTACAGGCGGTTTGAAACTGCCGGTCAGCAGGTTACGTAACGGGTCTTTCCCTCTGCTTCCTGCTGACAGCGAGCATTTTGTTGCTATCCTGAACGGAGGCACAGGAATCTTGTGGAACAGAAAGATCTTCTTTGATGCGACCTTGTCCATGGCAAGCGCCGAAGCCAAAACTCCCGAGCCTGTATAAGGTATGCCCATGATCTCGAGCATGCCCTGCACAGCCCCATTTTCCCCATGGCCGCCATGAAGCGCTATAAAAACCCGCTTGACCTTCTGCTTCTTAAGCGCAGCGTTCAGGTCGCCTTTTGCATCGATTGCCGTGACATTATATCCCAGATCCCTGAGGGCCTTGAATACTGCCTTTCCACTTCTGAGCGACACCTCCCGCTCAGCAGAAGTCCCGCCCATGAGGACCCCGATCTTTTCTTTTCTGCTGTCCTTGTTCATCTCATTCCTTCCCGATTATCCGTATCTCAGGCTCAAGTATAACGCCGGACCTTTCTTTAACCCTTGCAGAGACGGCATCCATAAGGGCAAGGTAGTCTGCGGCCGTTCCCTTGCCCAGATTCACAAAAAAATTCGCATGGATACCGCTCACCTCAATGTCTCCGATGCGCATACTCTTGCAGCCTGCCTCATCGATCAACCTCCCGGCTGACATTCCTGCAGGGTTTTTAAAAACGCACCCGGCTGAACGACCGGAAACAGGCTGGGCCGCCTTTTTCTGTTTGAAACAATTTTCAGTCCTCAGCGTCACTGCGTCAGTATCATCCCTTCTGAGCGTAATATTGGCGCTCAGTACAATATCAGTGCCTCCGACGCCGGACTTCCTGTATCCAAAGTCAAGGTCTTCGACACCGACCCGATCGAGAGTGCCGTCGCTGTGCAGCAGCACAACAGAAGCGAGCACGTCTTTCATCTCGCTGCCGCAGGAGCCTGCATTGCCGCATATCGCGCCGCCAACAGTGCCTGGTATGCCTGTCAGCCCTTCCATGCCCGTATATCCCCTGTCCCTGCAAAGGTTCACTATCTTTTGGAGCATGGCCCCGGCCTCAACAAAAAGTTCAGCGCGGGCATCTTCTTCATTAATGATTTCCACCCTGCTGAAGGCCCCAAGTTTCACTACAACACCTTCAATACCCCTGTCCGTCACAAGGATATTTGTGCCCCCGCCAAGAGCAACAAACCGCACGTTCAGCCTGCTGAGGAGCATCACTATATTTTTTACCGATACCGGGTCCTCAGGACTGACTACTATGTCTGCGGGCCCCCCGATAGCAAGACTGGTATGGCCCCTCATAGGGGCATTGAACTCCACCTTTCCCTTGTAGTAGCCGGCGAAGTTCTTTTCCCAGTCTTCCCGGCTAAACCGCATTAAGCCCCTCTATAATCTTTTCTCCCAATTTCCAGACATCTCCTGCGCCAAGCGTCAGCACAACGTCACCTGGTCTCAATTGCGAAAGCAGTTGTTGCGCTGCCTCATTCCGGTCTCTGAAGCAGGCAACGTTTCCCTGTCCCTTTTCCCTGATCTTCTCCGCAAGCTTTTCCGAAGTGATTCCGGGGAGCGGTTGCTCACTTGCAGCGTATATGTCGAGAAGCGCCAGAGAATCAACAGCCCCGAATGATCCTGCAAACTCATCCATAAGGTCTGCTGTCCGGGTATACCGATGAGGCTGAAAGATCACAAAGAGTCTTCCCTCCCTGTCCAGGTACCTCATATTCTCTTTAGCTGCGGACAGAGTTGCCAGTACCTCGGCAGGGTGGTGACCGTAGTCGTCATAGACCTTCACGCCCCTGCCTTCGCCCTTGAATTCAAACCTGCGCTGAATGCCGCTGAATGACCCAAGGGCCTCCCTGATTGCTGCAGGGTGCATCTTGAGTTCCAGGGCCACCCCGATGCAGCCAAGACTGTTGAGCACATTGTGCCTGCCCGGCATAGGCAGCGTAAAGGTGCCGATCATGGCTTCCCTGAAGATCACATCAAAGGTTGTTGCCATAAATGCCTTATTTATATTTGCGGCCCTGATATCTGATTTTTCCGACATGCCATAGGTGAGATACCTGCGGTGGATGGAAGGGATGAGTTCCCTGATATGCTCATTTTCATTGCATATAAAGGCTGCGCCGTAGAAAGGGACCTTGTTGATGAAGGACAGAAACGCATCCTTCAGGCTCTCCATGTCCCTGAAGAAGTCCATATGCTCCCTGTCAATATTCGTCACCACTGCAATCGCAGGCGATAATTTGAGAAACGAGCCGTCGCTCTCATCAGCCTCGGCAACCAGAAATTCGCCTCTGCCAAGACGGGCATTGGATCCGATAGCCTTGAGCTTCCCGCCGATTACAATCGTGGGATCAAAGCCTCCATGGCCAAGCACAGTCGATATTAGAGATGTGGTTGTGGTCTTGCCGTGCGCCCCTGCCACGAGAATGCCGTATTTCAGTCGTGCAAGCTCGGCAAGCATCTCGGCCCTTGGTATGACCGGAATGGACAGCGACCTTGCAGCAAGGACCTCAGGATTTTCAGGGGAAACAGCTGATGAAACCACAACAACATGCGCCTTGCCGACGTTCTCTGCCCTGTGGCCGATAGACACAGACAGGCCCAGGGCCCGAAGCCTTCTTGTAGTGTCTGATTCCCTGATATCCGACCCTTTGACCTCGTAACCAAGATTTGAAAGCACCTCTGCTATGCCGGACATGCCGATGCCGCCGATGCCCACAAAGTGTATTATCTTATACCGTTCAAACATGTCAGCCGCTCTTCTTTTTGCCGGAATGGTTTCTGAGAAGACCCAGGGCCAAATCGACGATCCTGCTGCAGGCATCCGGCCTGCCCAGACCCCTGCTCGCCCTCTGCATTTCCTTTAGTACCGGGGCGCCTTCGAACATCTCCCTTATATGGCCGGCAAGGACCTCTCCGCTCATCTCATGGTCAAGCACAACCTGGGCCGCGCCCATCTCCTTCATCTTCATGGCATTGAACTCCTGATGTCTTCCTGCTGCATGGGGATAAGGCACAAGCACAGCCGGCTTGCCCAGGGCTGTAAGCTCTGCAAGCGTTGTGGCCCCTGCGCGCGATATCACGACGTCCGCGACAGCGTAGGCCTCGGCCATCTGGTATATAAAGGGCGCGACCGTACCCCTCACTCCTGCCTTGCGATATGCGTCCCTGATATTTTCCAGGTCAGCGTCCCCGGTCTGGTGAAGAAACTGGATCCTGTCTTTCAGACCGCCAAGATGGTTCAGGGCGTCGACCATGGTCCTGTTGATTGATTTTGCTCCGGCGCTGCCGCCGAAGATAAAGACAGTAAAGGCATCCCTGTCAAGACAGAAGAGCCTGCAACCTGCATCGCGGTCTCCCTTCATGATCTTCAGGCGCACCGGATTGCCCGTAAGAAAGGTCTTTGCAAGAGGAAATACAGACATACTCTCCTGATAGGTAACGCAGACCCTGTCGACAATCCTGCCCAATATCCTGTTTGTAGCGCCGGGCACTGAGTTCTGCTCATGAATGAGCGTTGGAAGCGATCTCAGATTGGCCATCAGCACCAGCGCCCCGGACGCGTAGCCGCCCACGCCAATCACTATATCAGGGCCGACCGCGGCAAGTATATTCCGCGCATCGACAAAAGAAAAGGCCATCCTGATCACACCCATGACTTTATGCATAAGAGGCTTTCCCACAATGCCTTCAGCCCTGAGAAATCTGATTTGATATCCCTCCCTTGGAATTATCCTGGCCTCTATGCCATGCTCTGTGCCGACAAAAATCACTTCAGCGCTGCTGTCCCGCCGTATGAATTCCTCCGCAAGCGCAATGCCGGGGAAAAGGTGGCCGCCTGTACCGCCTCCTGCTATAATGATCTTCACCTGCCGGCCACCCGGCTGCCGTATATATTCCTCCTCGCCACCTTCCGCGCAATGAGGTCCCTGCTGCTGCCATGTTCCTGCTGCATCACATCCCCCTTTGATATCCTCAACAGAAGACCGATAATCGTCATATTCACAAGAAGCGCAGAGCCGCCATAGCTCATGAAAGGCAGCGGCAGACCTTTTGTAGGCACCATTCCCATAACAACAGAGAAATTTACAAGGGCCTGGACAGCTATCATGATGGTCAGTCCGTAGGCAAGATAATAGGGGAATCTTTCCTTTGTCCTGCCTGCTATTGCTATGCCGCGCAGGAATATGACAAGAAAGAGAGATATTACGAACAGCGCGCCCAGCAGGCCCAACTCCTCGCCGACAAGGCAGAATATGAAGTCAGTATGCTTTGCAGGAAGATAGGCAAGCTTCTGTTTTGACTCTCCGAGGCCAAGACCTGTCAGGCCTCCGCTGCCCAGAGATATAAACGACTGGATAAGCTGAAAGCCGCTGCCCTGAGGGTCTTTCCAGGGATCGAGAAACGAAGTGATCCTCCTGAGCCTGTAGGGTTCCATCGCGAGTTTATAAATAACCGGCAGCGCAAGCACCAAGAGGGACGCGATATATCTGATCCTCGTACCTGAGATAAAAAGCATGGCCATTGTCAGGATAAAGAGACTCATGGTTGCGCCGAAATCAGGCTGTCTGAGAAACACAAGCTGAATGAGCGCCATGATCACGAGCGGTTTTACAAAGCAAATGAATTTCTCAGGATCATACCCAGGTCTGGAAAGATACCTCGCAAGGAATATGACCATCGCAAGCTTGACCAGCTCAGAGGGCTGAAAGGTCATAAACCCGAGCCTTAGCCATCTCCTCGCTCCACCTGCCTTCACGCTGATCTGCGGCACAAAAACAAGAATAAGCAAAACAGCAGAGATGACAAGAAGGGGTATCGCCAGTCTCTCAAGATGCGCAGGCTTAAGTCTATAGGCCATAAGAAGAGCAAGGGCGCCCAGGACCATGGTGAAAAGATGGCGTTTGACATAGAAGAATTCAGAAACGCTCTTCTTGTCGGAAAGAGGCACAACTACTCCCGTGGAACTGTAGATCATAATCGTACCGAAGATGACAAGAGCGACCATGACAAGAAAAAGCACCTTGTCATAGGACCTTGTCACCGGCGTCTGTATGGATAAAGTACGGTTATGCATTGACAGGCACAAGCTCCCTTACTATCTTTTTAAACTGCCTTCCCCTGTCCTCAAAGTCCAGAAACATATCGAAACTTGCGCAGGCAGGGGACAGGAGTACGACATCGCCCTTTTCAGCAAGTCGCCTGGAAATATTCACGGCATCTTTAAGGTCCCTCGCCCTGACAATTGTAGTCACGTCACCAAGCGCACGCCCTATCTTTTCTGAAGCCTCACCGATCAGGACCACGGCCCTGACCTTTTCTGCAACAATATCCCTGAGGGCTGAAAAATTTCCTGCCTTGTCCCTGCCGCCCGCGATCAGGACCAGAGGTCCACTGAAACTTTCTATTGATTTAATAACTGCACCGACATTTGTCCCCTTTGAGTCATTGATAAATTTAACGCCGTCAACCTCCTGGACCGCTTCAATCCTGTGCTCAAGACCAGGGAACTCTGCAAGCACCTCCATAACTATACCGGCAGGGCATCCTGCAAGGAGCGCCATGGCCGAAGCAGCCATGGCATTCTCCAGGTTATGTACCCCTTTTATGCGAACGTTGTCAGTGGCCATAAGTTCCAGATCATTTATCCCCTGTTCAAGATGCGGGAAATGCATCCGTATCCTGCCGTCTTTCACATATACGCCCTCCACAACTCTCTTTCTGCTGAAAAAACAGACCTGAGGGCTGTCAGCCTTCCCCCTGAGCCTGACATCGTAGAGCTTCATGGTCTCAGGGTCATCCGCATTGAGCACCAGGATATCAGGGCTCTGCTGGTTACGAAAGATCCCTGCCTTGGCTGCTTCGTACGCGTCCATTGAAGGATACCTGTCAAGATGATCAGGTGTAATGTTCAGGATAGATGCTATATGCGGCTGGAACACTTCTATTGCCTCAAGCTGAAAACTCGAAACCTCGGCAACAACCACATCAGGGACCAGTGGGCCGCCTCCTGTTCTTTGCCCTTCACGCATTTTCATGATCTCTTCAGTCAGCGCATTGCCTATATTGCCGCCAAACAGAGTCCTGAACCCGGCACTCGTCATCATATGGTGCAGCAGGGTTGTGGTTGTTGACTTGCCGTTGCTGCCGGTAACAGCAAGAAACGGCAGGGCATGGTCCTCTGACCATTGCGCCTCGATAATCCTGTATGCGAGTTCAAGTTCCCCTATAATCCTTCTGCCCATTGACCTTGCATATTCCAGAGGTTTGATGTCAGGCGGCACGCCGGGACTCACAACAATCAGGTCCGCATTCCGGAATATTTCCTCAGGATGGCTGCCGAGACAGAGCCTGACGGAAGAGGGAAGAGCTGCTACAGTAGCCTCAGCTCGTGGGCTGTCTTTTGGTCGGTCACGGTAACGACCGCGCCCATATCAACGAGGAGCCGCGCAGCGCCGGCGCCGCTCCGTGCAAGACCTACAACTGTTATTTTTTTACCCGTTAGATACATTTCGTGCTTTTTCCGCGACATTGGTCTTTTTGGCCTTCCTGACCTTTACCAGTATTCCGGCTTTCTTTTTTGCCCTGGCTTTGGCCTTATGCCCGGCCTTTACCATCTTCGGTGCGTCGGATGAAACATTTTTCTTTTTCACCAGGGTCTTGTTTGTCCTGACCTTTGCCTTTTTTACCTTGCCCTTTACCTTGTTTTTAACTCTTGACTTCTTCGTATACGAAGCCTTTGTGACCCTTTCTGCGTCATAATCCGCCCTTGTCAGATACACAACCGGTTCTTCCTGGTTCAGCATGACCTTTGCGCCAAAGGCCATAAGGTCTTCTGTTTCCTTCCAGAGTTCGCTCCTGCTCGGGGCGCCGAGCAGGGCAACAACAAGGGTATTTCTGTCCCGCTCGCCTGCACATACAAAACAATGGCGCGCAGCATAGGTAAAACCTGTTTTGCCGCCGAGAAGCTCATCATCAGTCCATAGCAGTTTGTTCGTATTCCTTACCATAACTGTCTTGCCTGCTTCTGTTGAAAGCTCCGTAATCCTCGTACCAAGGATTTCCTTCAGGACTGGATGCTTGATCGCCTGTCTCATGATCTTTGACAGATCATATGCTGTGGTATGCTGTCCTTTGCCGGGAAGCCCGTTAGGGTTAATGAACCGTGTCTCAGTCGCCCCAAGCGCAAGCGCTTTTCTGTTCATGAGCTGTACAAACTGCGCCTCAGACCCTGCCACTGCCTCGGCAAGGGCCACCGCCGCGTCGTTTGCCGACTTCATAAGCGCAGCATAGAGGAGCGTTTCGACTGTCACCTTGTCGCCTTCTTTGAATCCTGATCTTGTCGGAGCGACATTCGCAGCATTGCGGCTGACAGTCACAACATCCCTGAGGTCAGCCTTTTCCACTGTCAGCAGCGCGGTCATCAATTTAGTCGTACTGGCAGGCATAAGCCTCAGTTCAGGATTCTTGGCATACAGCACCCTCCCTGTAGATGCATCCATCACTACAGCCGCCCTCGCCTGGATCTCCTCTGCATAAACAGCAGTGACAACTGACAAATGACAAGCGACAAGTAAAATCGAATATAGAATAATTTTTTTAATGTCTTTTACTCGCAACTCGTTTTTCATTCTCACCTCAGTTTAAGCGTTGCAAGGCTGAGCAACGCCAGCATTATTCCTACGATCCAGAACCGCACGATCACCTTCGACTCAGGCCAGCCCATGAGTTCGAAGTGATGATGGATCGGCGCCATCCTGAATATCCTCTTGCCGGTAAGCCTGAAAGACGCGACCTGCGCAATGACTGAGAAGGTCTCGATCACGAAGATGCCGCCCACAACAGCAAGTACGATCTCGTGCTTTGTGATGACCGCGAGAGTTCCGAGAGAACCACCGAGGCTCAGGGAACCTACATCTCCCATGAATACGTCCGCCGGATATGCATTGAACCAGAGAAACCCGAGCGCCGCGCCCAGCAGCGCTCCGCAGAACACAGTCAGTTCACCGGTGCCGGGGAGGAAATAAACCCCCAGGTACTGAGAGAATTTTGCATTGCCTGATATGTAGACAAGGAGCATGTTGGCTAGCGCCGCAATCCCGACCAGGCCGATGGCAAGACCGTCAATACCGTCGGTAAGGTTGACTGCATTAGAAGAGCCGACGATGACAAGTATCGAAAAGGGTATATAAAACCACCCGATATCAAAAAACCACCTTTTAAAAAACGGCACAATAAGTTCCGACTTATGAGGATCATTGGGGTTTGAGTAAAGCACAAGCCCGATCATCAATGCGATCGCGATCTGCGCGCCGAACTTGTAGCAGGCGCGCAGCCCTTTCGGGTTTTTCCTGATGACCTTGAGATAATCATCAAGCAGTCCTATACCGCCATAGCCGAGCATGGAGATGATCATGATCCACATATAGCGGTTCGAGAGGTCTCCCCAGAACAAAAGCGTAACGAGCATGGAAATAATTATGATAATACCACCCATGGTTGGAGTCCCTGATTTCCTGAGATGCGTCTGCGGACCATCGTCACGTATCTGCTGGGTGATGCTGATTTCCCTTAGCCTGCGGATTATGGCCGGTCCTATGACAAGCGAAATGAGCATCCCGGTTATCACTGCAAGAGCTGTTCTGAAGGTTATATACCTGAAGACATTCAGCGGCGAATAGAGATCATGGAGTCCGTAGAGCGCCTTATACAGCATTTTCGCCCTCCATGACCGCAGGTATTCCCTCACCTGCGATGACCTTTTCCATATGCATTCCCCGCGACCCCTTGATCAGTACAGTATCTCCCTCTTTCATCATGCTCATCAACATGGCCCGGGCGCCGGCTGAATCCTCAGCCCTGCGACTATAGCCTGAAAATACGGATGAGGCCTTCTGCATCTCGGCGCCTACGGCAATCAGCATGTCGATCCTCATATCGTTCATCTTCTTCATAAGCTCCTCATGAGCGTCTCCGGCAAAAGCTCCGAGTTCGAGCATATCTCCGAGCACCGCAATAGTCCTGCTGCTCCTTAATCTTACCAGTTCCCTCAGGGCCTCTTCCATGGAAGCTGGGTTCGCATTGTAGACATCGTTGATCACAAGCGCTCCAGCGAGGGTCCTGAGCTCGAGCCGCATCGGCACACCGTCAAATGCCCTAAGCCCGCTTCTGACCTCTTCCATGGCTATGCCTAACTCACAGGCGACTGACGCTGCTGCAAGAGCGTTAAGGATATTGAATCTGCCCGGTATCCTGAGCTGCACTATAATCTCGCTGTTGGCCGGAGTGCAGAGCAGAAACTGCGAGCCCCGAAGTCCCGGCTTGATATCCTTCGCATAATAATCAGCCTGGTTGTCAATGCCGTAAGTGATCACCCTGCCTCTGAAATGGCCGAGACCCTCCATGAGAAACCGGTCATCAGCGTTTACTGATACAGTCTTTACAAAATCAAGCACCTCAAGGTCAGTGTCGCGCACAGCCTCCATACTGCCGAACCCCTCCAGGTGCGCCTGGCCCACATTGGTGACAACAGCAATGTCAGGATACGCTATTTCGCAAAGGTCCCTGATATCGCCGCGCCTGTTGGACCCCATTTCGAGCACCATAAAATCCTCATCTCCCTGCATGTTCGACACGCAAAGCGGAAGGCCGATGTGGTTATTAAAATTGCCTGATGTCCTGAGCGCCCTGTTTGTCCGCGAAAGGACCGAGGCAATGAGTTCCTTGGTCGTTGTCTTGCCGTTTGTCCCGGTAACGCCCACAACAGGTACATTTCGCTTTGATCTCCTGAAGCGTGCAATTGCCTGAAGGGCCTTCAATGTGTCCTGCACCAGGATTATTGTCTTTCCATCCGCCGGTTCTGCCGGAGGTGTTGCCACCAGCGCACCGCTTCCCCTACGGAGAGCGTCAGGGACAAAGTTATGGCCGTCAAAGCGTTCGCCTCGCAGGGCCACAAAAAGCTCACCGCTCTGAATATTACGCGAATCAATAGACAGACCTGAAAATGCCTGCTCTCTGCCGCAAAGCACTGTCCCTCCTGTTGCCTCCACTATTTCATTGACTGTCACGATCGACATTCTATTCATACTCATTATTAATCAGACACCGTATAGACTCTTCCAGTACCTCCCTGTCATTGAATGGAAATCTCTTTCCCCTGATCTCCTGGTATATCTCATGCCCCTTGCCGGCAATAAGCAGGACATCGTTTTCTCCTGCCATCAGCACTGCCCTCCTAATGGCCTCTTTCCTGTCAGCCTCTATAATATAATTTCTTCCTGTTGCGCCTGACTCGATCTCCCTGATGATATCTTCAGTCTCTTCAAATCTGGGATTGTCTGAGGTGATGATCACAAAATCACTGAGCCTTGTTGCGATTGCGCCCATCCTCGGCCTTTTCCCCCTGTCCCTGTCTCCTCCGCAGCCGAAAACCGTAATGACCTTCCCCTTTGTAAGGCCGCGCGCCGTATAAATGAGGCGCTCAAGCGCATCCTCTGTATGAGCAAAGTCAATTACAGCAAGAAACTTTTGCCCGGCCCTGACTTTCTCGAAACGCCCCCTGACCGGAGGGGACTTTCTGATGCCTGTGAGGATATCCTCCCAGGGAACTCCTACTGCCGCAGCCGCGCCTGCCGCAGCAAGGATGTTATAGACATTCGGCAGGCCCACGAGCGGCGACACAACCTCGAAGGTCCTTTCCCTCGCAGTAATCCAGAACCTCAGGCCTTCAAAGGTATTGCTGATGTCGGTTGCAGTCAGGTCTGCGCCGGTTTCAAGGCCATAGGTATAAACAGCGCCACGGAGGTCCTCTGCGAGCCTTCTGCCCCACTGGTCGTCATGGTTTATAACAGACGTTGCACCCCCGGACAGAAGGTCAGTAAAAAATCTGCTCTTTGACAGAAAATATCCTTCCATTGTGCCGTGAAAATCAAGATGGTCACGGGTAAGATTCGTAAATACGCCTGCCCTGAACAGTGTGCCGTCAACCCTCTTTTGCGCGAGTGCGTGGGAAGACACCTCGGCCACAACGTGGCTGCAGCCCGCAGTGAGCATATCATTGAGAAGAGCCTGAAACTCAAGCGCCTCAGGTGTAGTGTGCACAGCAGGATATACAACGTCATTTATCATATATTGAATAGTGCCGATGAGTCCTGTCTTCCTGCCCCATGTTTCAAGTATTGATTTAATGATATAAGTTGTTGTCGTTTTGCCGTTCGTTCCAGTCACTCCTATGACTGACAGGGACTGTGAGGGCCGGCGATACCAGCTGTTTGCTACAATGGCAAGGGCCTTTCTGCTGTCCCTGACCTTTATAAAACAGACAGAGTCCGGAAGCCGCCCTGTCTGTTCGATATCCCTCTCTGAAATGATCGCTGCCGCGCCCTTTTTCACCGCGCTTTCAATAAAACTGTGACCATCGGCCTTTTCCCCCTGAATAGCAACAAAAAGATGACCGCATTGCACCCTGCGGGAATCATAGGCAATGCCGCTCACCCGGAGTTCATCACTGCCCCTGATGCCGACAACCTCGATCCCGCCTATCAGTTCTTTAACCTTCATCCTGTATTTTGCCTGTTCTTATCTACCTCGATACCAGCAGCAGGTTTTTAACCGGGCTGTTGTCCCTCGGCACATTCAGATAGGAAAGGGCCTGGTCAGCAACAATCCTGAATACCGGGGCAGCGACAACGCCGCCATAGATCTGCCCTTTCGGCTCATGGATAACAACGATCATGGCGATCTTCGGCTTTTCAGCAGGCACAAACCCGACAAAAGAGCTTATAAAGCGGTCTTTTGAATAGCGTTTGGTCTTCTGATCAACAAGCTGGGCTGTGCCGGTTTTCCCGGCGACGCTATTGCCGTCCACTGCAGCGCTTGTGGCAGTGCCGCCCTCCTCAACCACACCCTTCAGGATGTCCCGCATGGCAAAGGCTGTCTTTTCCGATATGATCCGTTTTTTCTCAGTATCCTTAAAGGAAAATATTGTCCGTCCCTCAGGCGTTCGTATCTCTGACACAAGATGGGGTTGGACAAGATATCCGCCGTTGGCAATCGCAGAATACGCCCTCAGCACCTGCAAGGGGGTGACTGCCACCTCCTGACCGATCGGGATCGCGCCAAGCGATGTCGCGGACCATTTTTCAGGTTTCCGGATCCAGCCTGCCACCTCGCCGGGCAGATCAATATTCGTTTTTTCACCGAAGCCGAACCGCCTGGTATAATCATAAATCCTCTCCCTGCCGAGCTTCATGCCGATCATGATCGAGCCGACATTCGAAGACTTCTGAATCACCTCTTCAAAGGTGAGCACCCCGTGCTTGTGTGCGTCTCTGATATTCTTTCCCCCGACCTCGATACTTCCCCTGCTGCAATCAAAGGTCTGGTTCCGTGGAAAGAGCTTTTCCTCTATTGCAGCTGTTCCGACAACGATTTTAAAGGTCGACCCGGGCTCGTAGATATCAGTAACCGCCCTGTTGCGCACATCATGCCTGTTTGCCCTGGTTATCGCATTGAGGTCAAAAGCGGGCCTGTTTGCAAGTGCAAGGACCTCTCCGGTGTAAGGGTCCATCATGATTGCGGTCGCTGCAACAGAGCGCCATTTCTGCATGGCCCCGTCAAGCTCTTTCTCAACAATATACTGAAGCCCTTCATCGATTGTAAGGACAACGTCATTGCCCTTTGTCTCCATATTCAGACCTGTTGAAAGTACCCTGCCGCCTGCGTCGCGGGCCATCCGGACTTTACCGCCGGGGGTACTCAGGAACTTGTCATACTTCAGCTCAATACCCTCAAGGGGTTGGTTCTCTTTACCTACCGCGCCGACAATATGGGCTGCAAGCGCTGCTCTGGGGTAAAACCGTTTTGCTTCGGGCATAAAACCAAAGCCTTTCATCCTGAGCTTTCTGATCTTCTCCGCGGCCTCCAGCGAAAGTTTTCTGTCCACCCAGACAAACCTTTTCTCCTGGACCAGCTTTGCCTTTAAGGCCTTTGGTTCCATATTCAGAATTGACGAAAGTTTTCCGACATTCTCAGGGGTTGCAACAGTCTCTTCAGGGTCGCAGTAGAGTGACTCCATCTCCATGTTTATGGCGATATCGCGGCCTCTGCGGTCATAGATATTGCCGCGTCTCGCCTGAATGTCCTCGGTCTTAATCTGCTGTGATCTGGCCTTCTCGGAATAGAACCTGTTTTGCAGGATCATGATATCAGTGAGACGGGCAAAGACAGCGACAAAACTGAAGATTATGACAGTATTGAGGATCACTGTCCTCTTCCTGCTGATATCATCCCTGCCGCGACGCAGCCGGGGGGGCGTCAATCCGGCTTCTCCGTCCTGTATGAGGCCTTGTACGCCTCAGGTCCCTTTGTCCTGGTAACATGGATTACCCTGACCCTGTCCGGGAAAACATATCCGCTGCTGACAAGTCTTTTCCCCTGACCTGCGTCTCCCTGGCCTGGGAAGTCGATATTGGAGAGCGCCATAAGTTTTGAACGTTCGGCCAGCAGGGTCTTCATCTCCTTGAGCGTGACAGTCCTCTTTTCCTCAAGCTCGCGAATACTGTATGCCGCAGAGGTAACGCTTGATCTGAGCCATACAAGGCCGAACACCCCCAGCAGAAGGATGGCTACAGCTGCCGGCTTGTACACCCAGGAAAAGATGCTGCTTTTTTTCGTCCGTCTCATAGCCTTTCCGCTCCTCTCAGCTTTGCGCTCCGTGAAGAAGGGTTATGTCTTATCTCTTCCCTGGAAGGAACAAGAGGTTTCTTCATGAGCATATTGACGTTTCCCGCCCTTGCATTGTCCCTGATGAAATTTTTTACAATCCTGTCTTCAAGCGAGTGATAGGAAATAACACAAAGCCTCCCACCTTTTTTCAGCATCCTGAGCGATGCCGCAAGTCCAAGCTTTAGTTCATCAAGCTCCCCGTTAACTGCTATTCTCAAAGCCTGAAAGGTTTTAGTGGCAGGATGGGTCTTGCCGCCTCTTCCCAACGCCCTGAAGACTATGTCTGCAAGCTCCGCACAGGTGTCGATTGCCTTTTCTTTTCTTGCATTCATGATCGCCCGCACCACTCTTGCAGCCCTGAATTCCTCGCCGTATTCACGGAGAATCTGTATCAGCTGCTTCTCGGAATAGCGGTTCACCATATCCCAGGCTGTGAGCGCTTGTGAACTGTCCATCCTCATATCAAGCCTTTCCCCCGATAGAAAGCTGAATCCGCGAGACAAGTCCTTCATCTGCATCATCGAGACCCCAAGGTCAAAAAGAATACCGTCCACCCCGCTTATCCCTTCTGCCTGCAGGGCCTCCTGCATCTGAGAAAATGCGCTTTTTTTCAGTATGACTCTGGTGTCGCTGAGGCGTTCGCGGGTCCTTTTCAGTGCCTGCTCGTCTCTGTCCATTCCGAGCACTCTTCCGTCCTGACCGACCTTCGAAAGAATCACCTCAGAATGTCCCCCAAGTCCTGCCGTTGCATCTACATATATCCCACCCTGATGCACAGCAAGGACTTCCATCACATCTCTCGCCAGGACCGGGAGATGAACAATTGTCATTTATTAAATGCCGTAATCTGAGAGTTTGGCAGCTACAGACTTCCTGTCAATTCCGGAAAGATCAACGGCAGTATCCCATGCCTTCCTGTTCCAGACCTCGATTTTATCAAGCGCACCTGCGATCACTATGTCGGCGCTCAGGCCTGCGTCTTCTCTTTGCGCCGCAGATATTAGAATTCTTCCCTGCTTGTCGAGTTCAACCTCCTGGGCAGAGGCTATGACTCTTCTTTTGAAAAACTGAACTGATTCATCTATGCTCGGAAGCCGGCGGACCTTTTCTTCAAGTTTCAGCCATTCTTCCTGAGGAAATATGTTAAGACATGTGTCAAAAAGGGCATTAACAACATAGAGTTTCGGACTATAATTAGTGGAAATAATTTCACGAAATGAAGAAGGAACAATGATCCGGCCCTTTGGATCGATGGTGTAATAATATTTTCCGGAGAAACCTGGCATAATCACTCCACTTTCTACCACTATTTACCACTAAATTTAATAGAGAAAGGGTTTTTTGTCAAGAAGAAATTACGCTTTATTTTATTATGTCCATATATGGGGCTTATGGACATAATGAGGCGCTATATGTAGAATGACAGAAAGGACTTGTAAGGGAGGCTCTTGCAAAAGTATTGGAATTCCCATTTTTGTCTTTCCGAAACGAAATAATGACTTATAAGACCTCTCACTTTGTTCGAGGTGACAGATTGAGGACTTTTGCAAGAGCCTCAATGGATATACGTTATGGTGATATGAATGAAGCTTGCTTTTTGTTTGTTTAGATATTTTCCTTTTGGCGGACTGCAAAGCGATTTTATACGGATCGCTCAAATTTGCAGGGACAGGGGCCATTGCATTTCTATTTTCACCATGTACTGGGAGGGAGCTTATCCTTCAGGCTTTCAAATATCAATTATCCCTCCTATTGGCCTCACCAATCATAGACGCTGTTCAAATTTCGCAGGGAAAGTAACGGAGCGCATTGAACAGGGACACTTCGATGCAGTCATAGGTTTTAATAAAATGCCCGGGCTGGATATTTATTATGCGGCAGACCCCTGCTATGCTGCCAGGGTTTATAATGAAAAAGGGAGGTTTTACAGGCTCTTGCCTCGCTATCGATATTATGCAGCAGCAGAAAAGGCTGTATTCGGAACTTCATCAGGGACACATATCCTTCTTATTGCCGAGGGCGAAAAAGAAAAATTCATCAAATTTTACGGCACACAGGAAAACCGCTTTCACAGTCTGCCGCCCGGGATTTCAAGAGACAGAATAGCGCCGCCGGATGCCGCAGATATCAGGGAAAAAACAAGAATGGAACTTGGCGCAGGCGTGGATGACTTATTGCTGCTCATGGTCGGCTCAGGGTTTAAGACAAAGGGGGTCGACCGTACCATTGCCGCGCTGGCAAACCTTCCTGCAGGGCTCCGCAAGAGGGTGATGCTCTTCGTGGCCGGAACCGGAGATGCAGCGCCTTTCATGAAAATGGCGGTAAAACTCGGTGTCGGAGGCAGCGTGCGCTTCCTTGGAGGCAGGGATGACGTTCCCAGGCTGCTTCAGGGGTCTGATTTTCTCATACATCCGGCTCTCTCTGAAAACACCGGCACAGTGCTCCTGGAGGCGATGGCAGCAGGCCTTCCTGTCCTGGCATCAGACAACTGCGGATATGCCTTTCATTTGGAAAGGGCCAGAGCAGGACTTTTGATTCCCTCTCCCTTTATGCAGGACAGGATGAACAAACTCCTTGTTCATATGCTCACATGTCCTGAAAAAAAACAATGGGTGTCGAACGGTCTGGAGTACACGCATCAAACGGACATCTTCAGCATGCCGGAGAAGGCAGCTGATATCATTGACGACCTCGCAAAAAGTCGGAAATGAGATCAAGAGGAAAATATAACAGATGATAGAGCTTAGAGCGGATTTTGCCGAACACTTCAGAGGTAAAGACATCTTCAGAGAGATACTGGACCTTCAGGGCGAAGTTTACCGTGAGCTGAAAAACAGAAAGACCTTTCGCATTGAGGTGGGAGGCAAAGGGTATTTCGTAAAGACGCACATGGGTGTCGGGCTTGGTGAAATATTCAAGAACCTGTTACAGTTCAAGCTCCCTGTTATCGGAGCAGACAATGAACTGCGCGCTGTCCGCAGGCTCGAAGAACTCGGCATCGCCACAATGAAGGTGGCCGGATATGGAGTGCGGGGGATTCCACCGGCGTGGCTCAGGTCTTTCATAATAACCGATGAGTTGGAAAACACGGCAAGTCTCGAAGATCTCACCCTAAACTGGAAATCAAGGCCTCCACAATATGCTCTGAAGTCCACCCTGCTCAGGAAGACCGCCGGGATAGCAAGCGTGCTTCATAAAAATGGAGTAAATCATAGAGACTTTTATATCTGCCATTTCTTTATAGACAGGGCAGGGCTGACAGGAGATTACAAAGACCTCAGGGTTTATGTTATAGACCTGCACAGGGTACAGATAAGG
>JAGVHR010000172.1 GCA_020056455.1 Thermodesulfovibrionales bacterium | reverse complement strand
GCCCCTCTTTGCCAAAGAGGGGAATTGTTCCTCCCTTTGGCAAAGGGAGGTTAGGAGGGATTTTTTAACTGTCCGGAAACTTATGAACTGATTAATAACTGCTCATCGCTTAAAATAATATAGGGCAGCTTGTCAATGAACTGGATTGATGCTATACTTTTTACAGCAAAAATACAAAATATCAGTATGGAAAGGGGGGATTTATTATTAATGGCCCGGCAGCACAGATCCCAATAAAATATCAGGAGGTTTATATTAATGAGACTTTTTAGTATTAGGCACGCATTGTCAGTGTTCGTATTAGTGACAGGTTTAGCGCTATTGTCAACTACTGCATTTGCCGGACCTAATGGTCCGACCAAACCTTCCGGAGTAACCCCACTTGGCGCCATCATAGGGACGCTTACTGTTACAGGAGTTCAAACAATAGCCCCTTCAGATGAATGCAGCTCTGTCAGCGTTACAGTTACCGGCGCTGTTCAGGGCACAGTCGATGATCATGGCGGACTTGATGACATAACCTTTGACCTTTGGGATGACGGCTCTCTGAAAGCTTCCCAGACAGTTTCAGTGCCTGTAGGCGCAACCAGGAATATTGCTGTTACGCTGTCCTTTCTCGGCCGCTATCTGACCGGCGCCGCAGGTGTCGGAGTTTATGCCGGTGAGTTGGGTTGGTCAGCGGATCCCTTCTATCCGACTGACGTAACAGGCAACTGCCCCATGAAGTGCTGGATCTCTCCTGAGTCCGCAAAGGTGGGAGATTATATCAGCATCCAGGTTGAAATTCCAGCGCCTGCCGCACCCACTGTTGTCAGGGCCTATAACGGTGATGTGCCCATTGCTTCCATGAGCGACCCTGATGGGGATGGCATTTATTCCGGTACATGGAGAGTGCCTGCAAGCCCTTCTCTGGGTTGGAAAACCCAGTTTTCCGTTATGGCAAAAGAAGGCTCAATAGTAAGGTGGTGTCCTGGCTTCAAACTTATACCATCCGTTATTGAATAAAGTCTTTCACAATAAAAAGGGCGGGATAGAAATACCCCGCCCTTTTTATTTATTACAGTAGCAATTACTTCTTTACCGGCTCAGCCTTCTTCTCTTCAGCCTTTGCAGGTGCTGCCTTCTTGTCATCCATCTTCTTGTCAGCAGGAGCAGCAGGCTTTGCTGCGTCAGCCTTGGGAGCCATGTCCTTCTTCTCCTCGGCCTTTGCAGGGGCTGCCTTTTTCGCCTTTTTGGCCTTCTTTGCAGGCTTCTTTTCCTCTGCCTTTACAGGCTCAGCTGCAGGCTTTGCTGCGTCAGCCTTGGGAGCTATTTCCTTCTTCTCCTCGGCCTTTGCAGGGGCTGCAGCAGGCTTTGCTGCGTCAGCTGCAAAAGCTGCAGTCACAGCGAATGCAAACATCAGAGCAATAATAAGAGCTAATACTTTCTTCATTGTAGTCACCTCCTTTATTCTGGAATCAACTTTAACGGCTTCGTAAAAAGTCCGCATGCTGTGTTGCGCTGCAAAACTCGTCACTGCGACGTACCCAAAAGTACGCCTCATTCCTCATTTCTTGCGCGCCTTGCCTCCGGAACTTTTTACTAACCCGTCTTATTTTTCGACTTTTTACGAGTCTGTCAACTTTGATGGCCTCGTAAAAGGTCCGATTGAATGATAAATATAAGCAATACTTGTGCCATTTTTGACATATTGCCTTATTTAATAATTTTATTATTTAATTATCCATAGTTGCCGATCATAACCATGGCAGCAGCAGATTATTTATTGTATGAGTTGGGCATCTGCCTCTTCCTTTTCAAGGAACATATCCCTGTTTCGGAAGGTTGAGGAGGGGGAGGGGCCTTCAGGGGGTGTGAAGGCCCCTCGATTGTTGAAGGAGCTTAAGCAAATAAATATCTCAGCGACCCGGCCTTCTCAGATACGCCGGAAGGTCTGTCTCATCTACATAGGTAAATATGTCTCCGGAGGCATTTATCTCTGAAACACAGTTCAGGCTTTTCGCCAGGACCCGCTCGGATGCCTTAAGGGAAAGGGGCTCCCTTGGGTCTTTTCTGGCCTCTTTTATCTCCTTGACCGCTTTTACTTCTGCCGGGGGAGACCATCTTTTTATATGTGCGAGATCAACCTTTTCTTTGCGCTCGTCAAATCCTGTGGCTATTACCGTGACCCGCACTTCGTCTGTCATATCAGGGTCGATGACCGCGCCAAAGATTACAGCTGAATCCTCGTGGGCATTATCATGTATGTAGGCTGCGGCAGCCTGGATATCGTCAATGGACAGTTCAAGGCCACCGGTAATATTGATCAGAACACCCTTGGCCCCCTCGATCGAGGAATGCTCAAGCAGGGGATTGGAAATCGCCTTTTTTGCTGCCTCGAAAGCAGCGCCCTCACCCTTGGCCATGCCGGCGCCCATTACAGCCCGGCCCATGCTCTCCATGACTGTCTTAACATCTGCAAAATCCACATTGATGATACCCGGCACCAGGATGATATCGGATATGCCCTGCACCGCCTGCCTGAGCACATCGTTGGCAATAGAGAAAGCCTTAAGCATAGGGGTGCCCTTGTCAACAACAAGGCTGATCTTGTCATTGGGGATCACGATCATTGTATCTACGCAGTTGGCAAGGTCCCGAATACCCTCCTCAGCATTCTCTTTTCTTCTTTTGCCCTCATAAAAAAACGGTTTGGTTATGATCGCCACCACAAGAGCTCCTATCTCCTTTGCGATGCTCGCAATGACAGGGGATGCTCCTGTGCCGGTGCCTCCTCCCATGCCCGCAGTAATGAAAACCATGTCGCACCCGTCGAGGGCCTCCATTAGGACAGCTCTGTCTTCAAGGGCAGACTGCCTGCCTACCTCGGGGTTGGAGCCTGCTCCAAGTCCTTTTGTTGCCTGCCTGCCGATCTGTACCTTGAGCGGCGCAAGCGAGGATTCGAGCACCTGCAGGTCTGTGTTGACTGCTATGAACTCCACCCCATGCATGCTGGAGGCGATCATGTTATTGACCGCATTTCCTCCTGCGCCTCCGACACCCACAACCTTGATTCTCGCGTTCTGACCTCTGACCTCTTCAATCTCAAACATACGATACCCCCTT
>JAGVHR010000004.1 GCA_020056455.1 Thermodesulfovibrionales bacterium | reverse complement strand
CTACAATAAAAAGAACGACGAGAAGTTCTAATAGTGTAAACCCGCGGTTACTCCCAGCTGTTGACGTCCTTGTTTTCACCTTCACCACCGGCAGCGCCGTCAGCGCCATAGGTGAACAGGTCATAATCACCATGGGAGCCGGGCGACTGGTATTGATAAGATTTTCCCCACGGGTCATTCGGCACGCTCTTTTTCAGATAAGGGCCGTCCCACGACTGCATTCCGGGATCTACGCTAAGGGCATTCAGTCCTTCTGATGTGGTCGGGTACCGCCCGACATCAAGTCTCATGCTGTCAAGCGCCTGTCCGAGCATCTCGATCTGGGTCCTTGCAGCGGACTGCTTACCCTTGCCTACCTTTCCGAAGATCTGGGGGCCGACCAGGGCCGCGAGCATCCCAAGGATCACCATAACAACCAGAAGTTCGATCAGAGTAAAGCCTTTTTTATTTCCTGTTCTGCCTGGTCTTGTTTGATTGTTCATCTTTTCCTCCTGCAAAATATTATAAAGGTATTTCATTAATGCTGAAGATGCCCATGAGCATCGAAATTACGATCAGTCCTACAACTATCCCCATCAACAGTATAAGCACAGGCTCAAAGAGGCTCACAAACCTCTTGATAAGGTTTCTCGTGTCAGCCTCAAACCGGTCAGCGATCAGCAGAAAGGTTTCCTCAAGCCTCCCTGCCTCTTCCCCGACAATTACCATCTGGTTGAAGATTGCCGGGAACACCCCGCTTTCCCTCAAAGGGGCTGAGATGCCCTTTCCCTTGCTCACTCCCTCTTCAAGGACGATGAGCTTTTTTGAGACGGCGTCGTTATCAATAACATCCCGGGAGACCCGTATGGCTTCGAGGATAGGGACGCCGCTCTGAAGAAGAGTCCCGAAGGTCCTTGAAAACCTGGCGATAATAAACTTCATGCTCAGTTTCTTCAGTACAGGTATTTTCAATTTCAGGCTGTCGATATAGCTTTTTCCCTCTGAGGTCCGCGCATATCCCCGTACCAGCAGGGCAATACCAACAAAGGCCAGGAGAAAAACCCACCAGTAAGCTGAAAAAAAAGAACTCACCCTTATAAGAATCATTGTAGGCAAAGGGAGGGCCTGGCCCATGTCAGAGAAGATGTTCGAAAAGTTCGGTATCACGTAAAGCATAAGGACCATCACGGCAAGACCGCCTACGACTGTCAGGAGAATAGGATAAATAAGGGCTGAGATGATCTCTTTTTTGAATGACAGGCTGGTCTCAAGAAATGTGACAAGCCTTTTTATTACCACCTCAAGGATGCCGCCTGCTTCTCCTGCCCTGATCATATTTATGTACAGCCGCGGAAAGACCTTGTGCTTTCCCATGGCGCTCGACAGGGTGTTTCCCTTCTGAATATCAATATATATTTCCTTGATGATTGCGCGCAGGGCCTTCTTTTCCGAGTGCTCTGAAAGCACATAGAGGGCCCTGTCAATAGGCAGCCCTGATTCAATAAGATTGCCGAGTTCCTGAGTAAATATCAGGATATCCTCACTCGTAATCCTCTGGAAAAAAGAATTTTCTTTGGCCTCGCTAATCCTGATGCTCAGAGGGACAAGACCCATGCCTCTCAACGTTGATTTAAGAGTGTCCTCATCCGAAGAAGATATGGAGTCCTTTACTTTTTTCCCTGTGACATCGATAGCCTCATAGCTGTAGACGGGCATAGCACTATCTTATCACGCGCGCAAAAACAGCGTCAAACCTTGCAATAAACAATAAGGAATATTTCAGTGTCAGCGTAAACAGCTGTTATGGAGACGTTCCCTGAGCAATCAGAATTTTCTGAAAAGCGGGACATGCTCTTTTTTCTTTTTCTTTACCTTCCTGGCGGAAGGACAATCAAGAGATCTGCAAAGGCTGCAGCGTGTCTCGCTGCAACACTGGCAGAAGCTGCAGTCGGGACATGATTTCTTTGGGGCAGGCGGTTTTTTCTCCATTTATTGTCTTTTCGAGAGGTTGGAATAGTATTCGAGTTCAAGAAGTCTTCTTTTGATATCAGTTCCTGAAGAGTAGCCCCCGAGGGAGCCGTCAGACTCTATTATCCTGTGGCATGGGTAGATGATGGGGATGGGGTTTTTGCCAAGGGCCTTTCCAACTGCCCTGAAGGCATGCGGCTTGCCGATCTTCTCAGCAGCCCATTTATAGGTCCTTGTTTCTCCAAAAGGGATTTGTCTGATAGTTTCCCATACTTTCTTTTCAAATTCAGTGCCTTCGGAAAAGCAGGTTTCGATATCAAATTCAGTCCTGCTCCGGCTGAAGTATTCTTCAAGTTCAAATTTGGCCTTTTCGCTGTCTTTTGTCTGTCTGAAAATAATATTGGCCGGTCTTTTAAAGGACAGACCTGCAAGACCTGAAGAGCTGAAAATGAGATAGATAGGGCCTACAGGGCTTCGGAGCCAGTCACAGTACTCACTGAGACAGGGCCTTTTCGGTTTCATGCAGTTCACCTGAATAAACTTCCACCCTGTCTCCACCCTTTCGGATTGCGCTTGCGAGGGCTTTTTCAGCGCAGAGGATAAGGTCCTCCGGATTTTGCCCATCAAGAAACACGATGCCAAGACTTGCGGTTATCCTGTTCTTGGGCTGTGATTCCACATGGGTAAAGGGATAATTTTTGATGATCGCATTAAACCTGTTGCTGAGTGACAGCCCTGAAGAGATGATGGTGTTGGGCAGAATGATAGCAAAGGAATCTCCTCCATAGCGCACTACTACATCGGACCCCCGGATATTCATCCGGAGGAGGTCAGCGACCCCTTTCAACACATTGTTTGCATGATACTGTCCGTTGTTTTCGACATAGTTGCCGAAATAGTCGATATCAAGCAGCACCAGGTTCAGCGGCAGTTTGTAACGTGTTGCCCGTTCCACTTCCTGTGCCAGCCGTATCTGAAAATAGCGGTGACTGAAAACCCCTGTCAGCTCATCAATAAGCCCTGCTCTCCGTGGATAGAGCACTTCGAGTTCTTTAATATGGTCTATCATTTCCTTGGCGTCAAAGGCATGCTTTCTGACAATTCGTTCGATCTTGCCCATCAGAGACATCCTGTCCTCAACCGAGATGTCCCTTTCAGTCAAAATAAAAATAGGAATGTTCCTGGTGTATGGATTTTCTTTCAGTTCGCGGATAGCCTCGAAACTGACCATGTCCGACAGACCGAAGTCCATCAGAATCAGGCTTGGCCTGAGCGTAACGGCAAGGTCAATTCCTCTCTTGCCGTCAGCTGCCGTATATATAAGATAGCCCTGGGGTTCGAAGATCTCCCTGAAATAGTTCGTTACGCTCTCTTCTTCCTCGATTATCAGGATGGATGAGGGAATTAAGACCTTGCCCCCTGAACTGTTCAGTTCATCAAGTTTTGCAAGGAGGGCCTCCTTCTCGAGCGGCTTAATAAGATAATCGGTTGCTCCGAGAGCAAAGGCAAGTTCCTTATTGTCAATAACCGAGTGGATGATTACAGGTATATCTGCGGTCCCTGGGTCGCACTTGAGAGTCTGGAGCACTTCCCAGCCATCTTTTTTGGGCAGCATGACATCAAGTGTGATGGCAAAAGGCCTCATCGTCAGGGCTTTTTCAATCGCTTCTTCTCCGTTATATGCATGGGCGACCTTATATCCGGCCTGGGACAGATGGAGCGTGAGAAGCTCGGCCGTAGCATTATCATCTTCAACGACGAGGATAAGCGGAGCCTCGTCCCTCATCCAGGGGAATGACAGTCCTATAGCTTCAGGTTCTTCGGGCAAAGCCACTTCTACTGCAGAGGTTACAGGGACCGTGAAGGTGAAGGAGCTTCCCTTGCCGAGAGCGCTCTCCACTGTCATACTGCCTCCGTGGAGCTCAACGAGCTTTTTTGAAAGGGCGAGCCCAAGACCTGCGCCGCCATATTCTCTGGAAAGCGTTGTGTCTACCTGTTCAAATTCATCGAAAATCCGTTTCCTGTCTTCAGGCCCAATGCCGACACCCGAGTCCCAGACGGAAAACCTGATCAGGCCTTTTGCCTGGTCCGGCAGACTATAAATATTTCCTGCGGCTTCCTCGAAATCCACTCTTACGCCTGCCTCTCCGCCCTCTGGAGTAAACTTGATGGAATTGGACAGCAGGTTGTACAGGATTTGTTTGATTTTGACCCGGTCGGCAGTGATGCAGTCAACCTCGGGTCCGGACTGCGAGGAGAGCTCGATGGATTTTTTGTCTGCGAGCGATTTCATTATCGAGATAACTTCATGCAGAAGGTCCTCAACGCGGAAGGTTTCGTAGGTGATTTCGTATTTGCCTGCATCTATCTTGGCGATATCGAGGACATTGTTGATCAGCTCCAGAAGGTGCCTGCCTGCGGCATTAATGTTCTTGAGGTACCGTTCCTGGTTTTCGTTCAACGGACCAAATGTTTTTTCGAGCAGCACATCTGAGAAACCGAGGATTGAGTTAAGCGGTGTTCTCAGCTCGTGGCTTGTATTGGCGATAAACCTTCCCTTGGTCTGGTTCATCTGCTCCAGGGCACGGTTGGTTTTTTCAAGCTCTATGGTTCTTTCAATAACCTTTTTTTCAAGAGTCTTTGTGAGCTCTTCGAAGGCCGCGGACTTCTTTTCAAGGGCGGACTTCAGACCCATCTCTTCCGGATGGCTTGCCAGAATAAAAATCATGCCGAAGGTATGCATCAGCTTGTCTTTCAATGCTGTTGCATTCAGCCTTACCTCGAATTCTCTGCCGCTGGAATCAGTTACCGATATTTCGTGGTCCTTCAGGACAAACCCTTTGCCGATCAGCTTCCTTATTATGATATCAGGCCCGCCGCTTCTGATAATAGTTTTTATGGACTTGCCGACAAGCTCGTTTTTCCCATAGCCGAGCATGGAGGCCGCTGCTTCGTTGCCTGATATGATCATTCCCTGCGAGTCCGTTATGAGCGCTGCGTCATTGCATGTTTCAGCAAGACCCGCAAAGCGGGACCTGTACTCTTCAATGCCTTTCAACAGCGAAAAACGGTCAATGGTCATGCCGACGATACCGGTTGCAACGGACAGCGAGGTCTTCTGACTCTCAGAGAATTCTCTCGGTCTGAAATCAAAAATATAGATGGCTCCAGCAATTTCATTCCGCAGGAGCACAGGGCAGATCAGCACGGATTTAATCTTTTCACTGAGCAGCGCCGTATTTCCGGGATCAGGGATTGTTCCGGTATCGGATATCTCACCGAATTCCTTGTCATGAAATATTCTGTCAGCGATGGCATCCGGCATTACGCTCCAGGATTTGCTCTCGAGAAACTTCCGGCTAAGTCCCTTTGCCGCTATCATTTTCATCTGCCAGTTGCTGTAACTGGCGATGCAGCCGGCAGGCGCATCTGCCATATCAAGAATCCTGGCAAGGGCCAGATCGAAAAAAACCTTGAGAGAGTCGGCAGGGCCTGCTTTTTCGATCAGGCTGGAGAGGATCTTTTGTTCAGCAGCTGATTTGACAGCTTCTATTTTTGTTTGTTTGGATTTTTCCAGCGCCTCAGCGAGAAACCGGGCCCCGATACTTTCGATCACCTCAACCCTATGATGAAAGGCCTCCCGGATTTGCATGCTGAGCTTTGGCTCATTGGTCACGTTGATAACAACTTCCGGCTTTGCCTTGCCCAGATCTTCGATGCGGGAAAAGACGGGGATGTCCCATTTTCGCGTAAGGACATTTTCGGAGGATTCGGGTTTTTTATCAAAGATGCCTACAAGTTCGATGTCTGAGTCATTGAGCAGGAGGGGAATCAGCGCGCTTCCGCTGTCTCCACTGGCCGCTACTGCAATCCTATGCATAACTGAAACTCTTTTTTGAAATGAGCTGCATCATGCGGATGAATATTTTTGTGAGTTCGGGGTCCCACTGTCCGGCAAGACGTTCGTGCTCTATAACAGTGAGAGTAGTGTCAATAGACCTCCTGCCGCGATATGGCCGAATTGATACCATTGCGTCAAAGGCATCGAGTATGGCAAGTATTCTTGCCATAAGGGGAATGGAATCGCCTGACAGGTTATCAGGAAATCCGGAGCCGTCCCAGCGTTCATGATGGTGGCGTATGCCGGGAAGTATCTCCCGAAGGGATTTGAGCGGCCTGCATATGTCCTCGCCAATGACCGGATGTCTCCGGATTTCAGCGGACTCTTCAACGGTAAGACCGGAAGGCTTGTTCAGGATCGCTTCGCTTAAGCCCATCTTGCCGATGTCATGGAGAATGCCGGCCTTTTTCAGAATTTCCCTGTCCTGGGCCGGAAAGCCGAGGAAGGAGCCGAATTCTATCGCAAGATCGCCGACCCGCGTAGAATGGCCTTTTGTATAATGGTCCCTTGCTTCCATTGTTATGACAAGGCTGAAGATGATATTTTCAGAGTGGTCGAGCTGCTCGTGAAGTTCCTTGAGCTTTAGCAGCGATCTGATCTTGGTTAGAAGTTCCTGAGTGTCAAAAGGCTTGCAAATGAAGTCATCTGCCCCGGCATCGAGACCTGTGAGCTTGTTCTTCTTGTCATTAAGCGCTGTTACAAGGACAACAGGAATATATTCTTTGTCAGAGAAATTCTTCAGTCTTCTGCATAGTTCAAAACCGTTGATACCAGGCATCATGACATCAAGCACTGCGATATCAATACGCTCTTTCACAAAGATGTCGAGAGCTTTGTCGGAGCCGGACGCAGAGAAGACCTGAAGCCCCGCCTTTAGGAAAACAGCCTCAATCAGTTCCAGATTCGGCTGAACATCATCAACAACCAGAACTGAAGGTTTCCTCTCCTCTCTTAAACGGCCAAGGGTGGGATACATGTAGGAAATCTACCACCAGAAGACAAGAAAAGTCAATAAATTTCATTTAGAATAATGCGTTAGAGAGAAAACCTAATTTTTTTCTTAAAGATAACCCTGACTGCCGGAGCCTTGCCAAAGCAACTCAGCCAGTGGTATCGTTATGGGTGAATCTTTTGCATTTTCAAAAGCCCGGCAGATATATAAACAACGAATACAATGCTCTTCATAAGAAGGCGCGTGTATCTGTAGCTCTTGCATTCCCGGATATTTATGATGTGGGCATGTCACACCTCGGCCTGAAAATTTTATATGCTGTTTTGAATGATCTCACCTTTGCCTCTGCTGAAAGGGTCTTTGCTCCCTGGCCTGATCTTGAGGCAGGCATGAGGGAAAATCGCGAACCGCTTTGCTGTCTTGAATCAGGCAGGCCCCTGCACGTCTTTGATATAGTCGGGTTCAGTCTCCAGTATGAACTTTCCTATACAACTGTTCTGAACATGCTCGACCTTGGAGGCATTCCGCTGACAACTGAGCGCCGGATGGAAAGTCAGGCGCTGCCTCTCATAATTGCCGGGGGTCCTTGCAGCGTAAACCCTCAGCCCATGTCGCCGTTCATCGACGCTTTTCTGATTGGTGACGGCGAGGAGGCGGTCGTGGATATGGTTTCGCTTTACCATTTATGGAAGTCGGACGGCGCGCGCGACAAGACTGAGCTGCTGAAGGCCCTGACCGGCATACCAGGGGTTTTTGTTCCATTGTTCGGCAATGAAAAAACTGTATGCCGCCGCTATATCGATTCCCTTGAGTCAGCGCCCTTTCCGACGCGCCCGGTTGTGCCCTATACAAACATAGTACATGACAGGATAAATATCGAGATTTCCCGGGGCTGTACCATGGGATGTCGGTTCTGTCAGGCAGGGATGATCTACAGGCCGGTGCGTGAACGTTCACCGGAAAAAGTGATGGAGCTTGCCGGGAGCTCCCTGAAATCAACAGGATATGATACAGCTACGTTTACCTCTCTGAGTTCCGGAGATTATTCATGTCTCAACCATCTGATGAAGGCATTCAACAACCGGTTTTATTCAGAGAGGATTTCCCTTTCACTTCCCTCCCTTCGGGTGGGGTCTGTGAATGAAGAGATGCTCAGGGAACTTCGTGCAGTCAGGAAGTCCGGTTTTACCATCGCGCCGGAGGCAGCCACAGACAGGCTTCGTGCGGTCATAAACAAGGATTTTACCGCCGAAACCTATACCAGGGCCCTTGATACGCTCTTCAGGGCCGGGTGGCAGAGCCTTAAACTGTATTTCATGATAGGGCTTCCAACAGAGACTGACGAGGACATATCTGCTATCCCGGCAATGGTTTTTGAGGCAATAAAGACTTCCAAGAGACTGACAGGAAGGCATGCAACGCTGAGTGTGGGTGTTTCCCCCTATGTCCCAAAACCCCATACACCGTTTCAGTGGTATGGACAGAACAGCCTTGAATATATCCGGGAGAAAAACAGCTATATAAAATCGGCGCTGCTCCGCAGAGGCGTCCAGTTCAGGGGACATGATCCGGAAATGTCCCTCCTTGAAGCAGGTTTTTCGCGTGGAGACAAGAGCCTTGCCGGACTTATTGAAGAAGCCTGGAAACTCGGTTGCAGACTCGATGCATGGACGGAATTTTTTGACTTTGGAAAATGGAGACAGGCAATGGAGAACTCCGGGGTCGACGCGGCAGCATATGCCGGGCGGCAATACTCTGAAGATTCTTCTCTGCCCTGGGACAATATTGATATCGGTATCACAAGGAAATTTCTCTGGAAAGAATATCAGAACGCTGTTTCAGCCCGGATTACTCCTGATTGCAGGAAGGGCTGCCATGCCTGCGGCCTGAAATGCCGGCCTGAAGATTTGGAGCACGGCCCAGGTGGACAGTCTGGCGAGGCGTCCAGTTCAAGTGCAACCCCAGGAAGGACGCCTCTCCCTGCAAGGGCATCCATAAGGGTGCGCATCCAGTATGAAAAGAGCGGGATACTGCGGTATCTTTCTCATCTTGAAACAACCTCGGCCCTGATCCGTGGTATGAGAAGAGCAGGGTTTCCTTTCAAATATACGGAAGGATTTCATCCTGCGCCGAAGGTCTCTTTCGGGCCTGCCCTGGGGGTCGGTATTGCAGGCATAAGGGAATATCTTGATATTGAGCTTATGTTGCCCTTTGACATACAGAAAGGGCTTGTATCGCTGCAGCAGAGTCTTCCGGACGGCCTTAAGGTCAGGGCGATGAAGGCGATCGACAAGCGGGAAAAATCCCTTGGAGGTTTTATAGTAAGATATACCTATGAAATTATTGACAGGCACGGGCTTTCCACCGAGGGGTTTTCTACAAACAGGGACACGGTAGTGCAAAGGAAAGCGAATTCGTTCCGATTGTCCGAAATGGTCGAAGAACTTGAAAATACCGGAGACGTCTCCGCCCTTCTAACTGTAAGAGATTTAGGCGAAATAAAGGTAAGGCTTGACGAATTGCTTCCCCTTCTCTTCGGCAGGCCTGCTGAAGACCTTGAAATAACCCGGCTTGCCATGCATGGCTGGGAAAACGAGTGGAAAGAACCTCTGGAGGATACAAAAACATGGGCAGCGAGATCCTGATCAATGTAACGCGCGGAGAAACGCGCGTTGCCCTCCTTGAAGGCGGCCAGGTTGTGGAACTATATGCTGAACGCGCCAGGGGCGCGAGCCTTGTCGGCAATATCTACAAGGGGAAAGTTGTCAAGATCCTTCCGGGTATGCAGTCCGCATTTATTGATGTCGGTCTTGAAAAGGCCGCGTTTCTCTACGTTGCCGATATCCGGACAGAGTCAGATGAATATGCCTCCCTGTTCGAGGATGAGGGAAAAGACACCTCAGCAGAGTTTTTTTCGAAAAAAACCCGGGCAGAAACTCCTATTGACGAGGTCCTGCAGGACGGGCAGGAAATACTTGTCCAGGTGTCCAAGGCCCCTATAGGCAGCAAGGGCGCGCGGGTGACCTCATATATTACGCTGCCCGGCAGGTATATAGTACTCATGCCCAATGTTGAACATGTCGGCATCTCCAGAAGGATTGTGGATGAGGATGAGCGAAATCGCCTGAAGACCATTGTGGAGCATATCAAGCCAGAAGGATATGGTCTCATCATCCGCACTGCAAGTGAGGGCTCACCTGAAGAAGACATTCGTAAAGACCTCGATTTTCTCCTGCTGTTATGGGAGAATCTTGACCGGAAAAAAGAACATGTCCCGGCCCGCGGCCTGCTTTACAGCGACCTGGACCTGGTTATCAGGTCTGTCCGTGACCTTATGAGCCCTGGCGTGGAACGGCTTGTCATTGATTCTTCCGAGGAATTCCACAGGATAATCGAGTTCGTAAAGACCTATTTCCCCAAACTGCTGGACAAAATCGAGCTTTACGAGGAGACAGAGCCTCTCTTTGATGCCTTTGGGATAGAGCTGGATATATCCAGGGCCATGGGAAGAAGGGTCTGGCTCAAGTCCGGGGGATACATTGTTGTTGATCAGACAGAGGCTATGACTGTTATTGATGTTAATACCGGTAAATTCGTAGGCAAGGAAGGTCTTGAAGATACGATCCTGAAGACCAATCTTGAAGCTGTAAAGGAGATAGCCTATCAGATAAGGCTCAGAAACTGCGGTGGAATCATTATTATTGACTTCATTGATATGGACAAGATCGAAAACAGGGAAAAACTCTTTAATGCCTTTACAGAAGCGCTGAAAAAAGACAAGGCAAAAAACACGATCCTCCATATCTCAGAACTCGGCCTTATCCAAATGACCAGAAAAAGGGTGCGCGAAAGCCTTGGCCGAACGCTCTGCACTGCTTGCCCCTATTGTGAAGGAAAAGGGTTTGTCAAGTCGCCGGATACGCTTTCTTATGAAATCCTGCGCACCATCAGGAAGATGGCGAGGCATGGCAGCGTCAAGATTATCATCACAGCCCACCCTCTTGTAGCAGAGCTGCTTTCTGATGAAGAGATGCTGGGCATTGAGGATGTTGAGCGTCAATACGGCGCAAAGGTGATCATCAGGGCCGACAGCAAGATGCACCAGGAAAATTACGAGGTCAGTTCTTCATGATTCAAGGTGACTCCGGTCCGTTTGATCCGAAATTCCAGGGCCTTGTTACAGCCCTGCGGCAGGTGCAGAGCGCTGTCCTTGCCTTTTCAGGGGGAGTTGACAGTTCATTTCTTCTTAAGGCGCTTAAGATTTCGGGGACGCGCTTTCTTGCGGTTATAGGGGCCTCTGAGACAATGCCTGAAAAAGAACTCCGGCAGGCTGTCTCTTTTGCAGAACAGCAGGGCGTTGCTTACAGGGTAATCACTACCGGGGAGATGAAAAACGAGTCCTTTGTGAGCAACCCTCCTGACCGCTGCTTTTATTGCAAGCAGGATCTTTTTCAAAGGATGAGGCATATCTCTGAAGCGCAACAGTACAGTGTTATACTGGACGGCGCCAATGCCGACGACCTGAAAGATTTCAGGCCGGGCAGAAGGGCTGCTGAACTCTGCGGGGTGAGAAGTCCGCTTGCGGAAGGCGGACTTTCCAAAGATGATATCAGGGCCTTTTCAAGGCAACTGGGACTGGAAACCTGGGACAGGCCTTCTTCTCCCTGTCTGTCCTCCCGTTTTCCTTACGGTCTGAGGATTACAGCGCCGCTGTTGAGGCGCGTGGAAAAGGCCGAAGAATTTCTCCATGAACTTGGGGCCGGCGCAGTGCGCGTAAGGATTCACGATACTGTGGCCCGCATTGAAGTGACGGAGCAGGCCATGGAACTTTTTTTAACAAAAGACAACCGGCAGCGCATTGCAGATACCTTTAAGAAGCTGGGCTTTAGTTATATCGCACTTGACCTCGAAGGCTTCAGAAGTGGAAGCCTCAACAGCGTATTGCCGCATGATCTCATGGGCAATGCCTCGACCTCGTAGCTCTTCTGCTGAGTTGCCTCCTCAGGATCGATTATAATAAAACATGCATAAAAAGCACAGACCTGACTTTTCCCGATGTACGCTCTGCGGCCACTGCAAGGCCCTTTGTCCTACATATGAGGACAGGCCCACTGAAGGCATGAGCGCGCGCGGCAGGCTTAAACTGTTCAAGGGGCTCATGGAAGGAGAGGTTCCTGCTTCAGGGCTGATGAACGAGCGTTTGTTTAGTTGCGTACTTTGCGGGGCCTGTTCAGGCGTCTGCCCACTCGGTATCGACATCCCTGATTTGATCTGCAGGGGAAGGCATCTTCTCAGGAATAAAGACAAGAAAAGAAGGCTCCTGCGATATCTTCTGAAGTTCTCGACAAAATGGCCTGACCTTAGCTTTAAAATCCTGTCCATAAGCCAGGATTTTGTGATCCCTTTTCTTGCAAAGCGGAAGATAATCCCGTTTATGCCTGAACTGCCTGAGCAGCCTTTCCATACGCTTGAGCAGGTGCACAAGGTTTCGAAAAAAAAGGGAAGGGTCGCTGTCTTTACAGGCTGCAGTGTAAATTTCCTCATGCCCCAGCTTGGCGAATCTCTTATAAATGTTCTTCAGTCCCTGGGGTATGAAGTGGTGCTTCCGAAAGAAGAGGTCTGTTGCGGCGCTCCGCTACGCGCGCTTGGCATGGAGGAAGAAGCTGTTGAATTTGCAAAAAAAAACCATCGCATATTCAGCAGGCTCAGGGTGGATGCTGTGGTGAGTCTTTGTCCCACCTGCACTCTGGCCCTCAAACATGACTACGAGTCGTTAATAGGTAAAGGGCTTGAAAAGGCCATGGACATCTCTGTTTTCCTGCATGACAAACTTCCAAAGACAGAATCAATCGGCAAGACCGCGACATATCATGATCCTTGTCATCTCAAATTCGGCCTTGGCGGCGCCGGAGAGCCCAGGGAGATTATTGGGAAAGCGGGATTAGATCTCATCGAGCCTGCGTATTCAGGATGCTGCGGGTTCGGCGGGACCTTCAGCCTCTCCTACAAGGACATGTCCGGCAATCTCCTCCGGAGGCAGGCCGACAGGCTTCTTGAAACAGGGGCTGAAGCTATAGTCACTTCCTGTCCGGGCTGCATGCTCCAGATCGGCAGGGCCATTGCCGACAGGCCTGTAGTGCATCTTATAGAACTCATTGAAGAGGCCTACTGCCTCAGGAGCCTGTACCAGGAACCGGTGCTCGACAGAAAGGCATAGGGACAAAAGCAATTTTCATTCGTTATAATACAACATTCTTTTTTGAGGGAGAAATGCATGAAATTCTTTATTGACACCGCCAACATTGATGAAATTAAAAAAGCCTGGGAGCTGGGTGTTATTGACGGGGTGACAACAAACCCTTCCCTGATCGCAAAGGAGGGGAAAGATCCCGTTGAGCTCCTCAAGACCATCTGCAGTATAGTGAAAGGGCCTGTCAACGGCGAGGTAATCGGCATTTCTGCGGATGTGATGATTAAGGAGGCGAAGGAGCTTGCAAAGATACACAAGAATATGGTGGTCAAGATACCGATGATCGAGGAAGGCCTCAAGGCGGTAAAAAGGCTGTCTGCACAGGGGATCAAGACCAACGTGACCCTTATTTTTTCGGCCAACCAGGCGCTTCTTGCCGCCAAGGCAGGGGCAACCTATGTAAGCCCGTTTGTAGGCAGGCTCGATGATATCAGCCATCAGGGCATGGGCCTGGTTGAGGAGATAATTGATATTTATGAAAACTTCCTCTTCAAGACTGAGGTGATCGTGGCGAGCGTACGGAACCCGCTGCATGTTCTTGAGGCTGCGCGCATGGGGGCCCATATTGCCACCATACCTTATCCTGTGATCTCCCAGCTCATCAGACACCCTCTGACGGACATAGGGCTTCAAAAGTTCCTGAAAGACTGGGAAAAGGTGCCGCAAAAAACTGCCAGGAAATAATTAATAATAAGGGGAAACTGCCATGCCTATTTACGAATACTGCTGCAATCAGTGTTGTGAGAATTTTGAAAAGCTTGTTTTCGGCAATAAGGAGGTAGAATGTCCGAAGTGTTCATCCATGGACGTTACAAAGAAGATGTCTGCGTTTGGAATGAGCGGGGTTGAAAAGCCCTTTGCAGGATCGTCTTCCGGCTGCGGCTCCTGCAGTAAAAGCACCTGTACTTCGTGTAAATAATCTCTTTAGCAGGCCGTACTCTGAGTGCTGCTGCGCAGGAAGATCACTGCCCGGGATAGACAAAGGGGTTTGCCCTGAGGATTTTAGTCATCCTCAGCGGAGAGCCTTCCATTACAAATACTGCCATGCCGCGCTCCTCGGTTTTTTGTCCTGACAATGTCCATGTGCTTTTCCAGGCAATGTTTAAAAAGAGCTTGGTGCCTTCAATCTCGACCCACCTTGGCGTAAAAGTGATGTCCACGCTGTCATAGGCTTTCCTGTTTGCGGTAATATCCCTGAACCCGTCATCAGAGGAGTTCCTCTGCATTATTGCCGGATCTTTTTTAATAAAGCTGCTCCTGAGCGTCTCAGCAAGGGCAAATGCCTCGGTAGCAGTCCTTGACTCCTGAGAAACCTGCTTCACTTCTTTCTTGCCCCCACAGGAAACCAGCAGGATGCATGCAAGAAAGAACAGCGCCGTCTTTTTCATCTTCCCCCCTGGATATGAATTAATAATAATCGTCAATAATAAACGCTCACCCTTATTTTTTGCAATAAACTGCATAAACGGGTAAAAGTCAGTGAGATGGAAATGACTAAGAAAGAAAAGGCAAGTAGACTATAAATAATATCAAAAGAGGTCGAAAATGACAGAGCTGCAAGATATTAAGTGAAAGCCGTAATTGATACGAATATCCGGGTCAGTTTTCTTATCGCCAAACTCCTAGCCGGACTTGATGGTCTGCCTGAAGTGGTCATATCTGAGGAATAATAAAAGAAATAACAACTGTCCTGCTGACGAAGGCCTAAATTCCGCAAGCATTTCTCGGCTGCCGACGGAGAACGCGGCAGTTAGCTCATAAGCGATAGGGATATAATCAAATTGACTCCATAAACGATGTGGGTTATTATAGCTATAAATAGCCACATTATTTAGAGGAAAGCATGAGAACAATTCAAATGACTTTAGATGATGATTTAGTAGCATCCGTTGATAGGGTTGTTAAAAAACTTAAAACAACCCGTTCAGCCTTTACTCGAAAGGCATTGAAGGATGCTATCAAACAAGTGAATGTCAACGTGCTTGAAAAAAAGCACAAAAAGGGATACGAACGTCATCCTGTCGGCAAAACGGAATTTAGCGTTTGGGAATCAGAGCAGGAGTGGGGTGAATGAAACGGGGAGAGGTAAGGTGGTATAAATTTAAAAGTCCTGACAAGAAACGCCCTGTGGTGATATTAACAAGAAATTCTATATTAGATTATTTGGGTGAAGTCACAGTTGTGCCAATAACTTCGACCATAAGAGATATCCCGAGCGAAGTACTCTTAGCCAAAGATGACGGCATGCCTAACGATTGTGCTATAAATAGTGACCATATACAGACAGTTCCAAAAGAGAAAATTGGATCGTTGATTACTACTTTATCTAAAGAAAAACTGTTTCAAGTTCGTAACGCTATTAATTTTGCATTGAATCTTTAATTGAATCAGTCAACTCTACGTTAATCCGAGAGGAGACATATGTCGAACAATCAAGAAGTTGTAAAGAAGACAACGAATTTTATTAAGAGATCCGTTACTCTGAAAATAGGCTCCATCGGAATCCTGATCTTGTTGCTGCTCATCCCGGCAGGAATGGCGATTCTGATTTTCTACACATTAGTATTTTCTTTATCCGAGCATATGCATTTCAATTTTGCGTATATTCTGTCTGCCTTAGCCGTTACTCTGATAATCTCGGGGTATGCAAAAGCGATAGTAGCTAACCCGAAATTTGCATTCACAATTTTTGGCTTGCTGACAATCCTGTATTCCTACCTCTTTATAGTATTGCAGCTCGAAGATTACGCACTCATTATGGGCAGTGTCGGGCTATTGATTATTCTTGCCATTGTTATGTATATGACTCGGAAGATTAACTGGTACGAGGTGGAAACAGGACAGCAAGAGGAATGAAAATTAACCTGCGCCTCGACAGCGACGGGCGTCGGGCGCGTGATTAGCCAACAAAACAAAAGGGGGAGACAGTTCCCATGAACTCTTCGAACACTTTTCAAGATAAAAGCTACCAGCAACATTCGGATCACTTTAAAGAATATACTCAAAATAGCGACAAAGCCTCACACGCAAAAACATGGTTTGAAAAAGATACTGTTGATGCATGGCGCCATCAACGAATGTACCAGGCTCTTGACCCAATAGGCTTTCCCATCCCATCTTCAAAAATGAAGAGATTCTAAATAACCCCGATGCCATTGCCTCAGCTTGGGATAGAAATTTATACTACATCAGACAGGCACCATACAAGATGCAGGAGAAATACAACACGAGGAGAAATGAGATGCCGGTAATATCCATGTTTTATGGAATCATAGTTCAGTTGTTTTCTTTTGATAACGATAAGCACCACAAGTCGCATATTCATGTTAGATACAGCGAGTTCAGGGCTTCTTTGAGGTAAGATGAAAGAAAAGACCGCAACAAGGAACTTAGGCAATATCGGTTGGAATACTTCAGGTTTATATGTTGCCTGTGGGTTGCTTATGGCGTCAATTCTAATTTTGGATCTGTATATTCCACTTGGCGTTGCCATGGGCGTTGCTTATATTTCAGCTGTATTGCTCTCTCTTTGGTCTCCCTATAATAAAGTTACCATGCTAATAGCTGCCGTTTGTTCAATATTTGTAATTGTCGCTTTTGTTTGCAAACCTGAAGTCATCGAAATGTGGAAAGTAATTTTCAACCGTGTCATTTCTTTATTAGCCATATGGGTAACTGCTTTACTTGGATTACAGAGGAAGGCCGCTGAACAAAAACGGGAAAAGTCACTGCGCGAGCGTGAGATGGCATTGGAAGAGGTCCGAATACTCCGTGGACTCCTGCCGATTTGTGCTTCCTGTAAAAAAATTCGAAATGATCAAGGATCTTGGGTTCAGATTGAAGAATATATCAGAGACCATTCAGAAGCCGAATTTAGCCATGGAATTTGCCAGGAATGTGCAAAAAAACTTTATCCAGAATTCTGCAAAGAATGATGCTTGATTCCAGGGCTGACACATAACGCTTATAAGGCCCGCGACTGTTTGGCCTAACGGCCGGGGTCGGACCAGGATAACAACTATTTGATATTATGGAAAAATGGCAGATAAATGGAGTTTATTTTGGTCTTAGAAGCACGTTTGTGGCCTCAAAAGGGTACTTTAAAGAGGTTTGAGTGCCGGGAGCTAACCGACTTTATCTCCCTCATAGATGTCTCCGGAATGTCCCTGAAAAGTGTCAAAGGGCTTTTTTCTTTGTTGCAAGGAAATTGTCAAAGGCTTCCTTATAGAAATCAGCTTTGCTTCTGGTTTCAGGCGGTATCCTGTTATCGAAAAGTTTTTTGCCTTCCCGCACCTCGGACGCAAATACAGTATAAAAATTGCCGCGCCTGACAGCCTCATCGACCTTGGCCGAGTTGTATAGATAGATATCATTAATGATGGTCCTCGCAAGCCTTCTCGCCCTTTCTACCGCCTCATCAACTGTCTTATCTTCAGCCAGACCGAACGCTGCGACAGAAGGCCCCTCTGCTGCCTTTGCTGCGCCGGCAGGCTCCGGTGCACGCGCTGCTGTAGCAGGAGGTCCGGTCCGGACCTCTTCCGGCCCTGTTTCTGCTGTTTTTCTTATTTTATCGAGAGATTCGAGGAGCCTCGTGGATAGGTCATGCTCCTCGATATAATCATCTGCGCCGTATAGAGATACAGGCTCTCTTCTGTATTTAGTCTTGTCATAAATCGAGGGCACCAGTATAAATTTCATATCCTTTGTCTCAGGACGGGTTTTGAGCTGTTTGCAGACTTCAAAGCCGTATATCTTTGGGAGGGCCACTTCTATGATGCCGAATAAAGGAAGTTCTTTCAGCGACTTGACCATGGCATCAATACCGTCAGCAGCAGTAAGGACCGTGTAACCCTGGTCTGCAAGCAGTTTCTGCGCAGTCTGAACAACAGAGGGATTGGAATGGGCAATAAGAATCTTATTCCCATCAAGGCTTTTTTTCACCTGCGCAATCGGTCTTTTAACAAGAAGCGCAGCGCTACATTTCGGACATTTGAACCTGGTCCCCTGAGGGACAAGTCTTTTTTCGTCAACTTTCAGCTTTATCTTGCATTTCGGGCATACAACTACCACCTGTTAACCCTCCTTGGCTGCCACAGTTTAATGGTAAGGAAACCGGCGATGAATCCTCCAACATGGGCAAACCAGGCAACACCTCCCTGATTCGGAATCCCCTGAGTAATCAAGCCGTTCGCGACTTGTATAATAGCCCAAAATCCTATAACTATCAAGGCAGGAACCCGGACCGTCTGCACAAAAAACCCAAGAAAGATTATCGTATGAATGCGGGCATGCGGAAAAAGGAGCAGATACGCGCCAAGCACACCTGATATGGCGCCGCTTGCGCCGATCATCGGCACGATAGAACCTGTAGCTGTCAGGGCATGAGACAGTGCTGCTGCCACGCCGCAGAAAAGATAAAACAGAATGAATCTGAAATGGCCAAGCCTGTCTTCGATATTATTGCCGAATATCCAGAGATAAAGCATGTTGCCGAATATATGAAATAGGCCGCCGTGCATGAACATGGAAGTAAACAGGGTAAGCAACGGATGGATCGGTTGGGCAGTTTCAAAGGTCAAAATATTATGTGGAATTGCCCCGTAGGCATAGACACTCTTCTGGCTGTCCCCGCCGCTGATGAGTTGAAGTATGAATACCAGGACATTAAGAACTATAATGCCGATCGTGACGAACGGAAAAATATTAGTCGGGTTATCGTCTTTATATGGGAACATGCCGCGCTCAGGTGATAATTATACTTATTGCTGTATCCAATCAAATATCATATCCGCAGTGCGTCTTTGCCGGCTTATGAACCCGGAATGATAAAGATTTAAGGTCCTGCCGGCGTTATCTTCACTGCGCAGACCTTCAATTCCGGGATCTTAACCTGGGGATCAAGCGCATCGTTTGTTATAACATTGGCAGCGGCTTCGCGGTAATGCATGGGGATAAAGACAGTCCCTTCATCCACCTTAGGCGTTATTCTCGCCTTGATCTCTATTTCGCCTCTTCTGGATTTTATCTTTATGGGATCGCCATGTCTGATGCCGAGGCGTTCGCTGTCAAAGGGATTGATTTCCACATATGCCTCGCCCGCATGCTCCTCAATCGGCCCGACTCGCCGTGTCATTGATCCTGAGTGATATTGAAACAGGTTCCTGCCTGTTGTAAGCACAAAAGGATATTCCTCGTCACAAACCTCTGCCGGCGGCTGATAGGCCACAGGGATAAAAGGTATTTTCCCTCTTGGAAAGCCGTCCTTATAGAGGTAAGGTGTGCCGGGATGGTCTTTCGCCGGACAAGGCCAGCTGAGGCCTCCTTTGTTCAGTCGTGAATATGTGATCCCTGACATCGCAGGCCAGAGCATGGTGTATTCCTCAAAAACCTTTTCAGGATTTGACCCCATTTCATTACCGAACCTTCTGGCAATCCCGGATATTATCCATAAATCATCCCTTGCCTCTCCGGGAGCCTTTACAGCCTTTCTGATCCGCTGCACCTTCCGCTCAGTATTGGTAAATGTGCCGTCCTTTTCAAAGGAACATGCCGCAGGCAGCACTACATCGGCAAGTTTTGCTGTATCAGTAAGGAATATGTCCTGAACAACCAGGAAATCCAGGTTTTTCAGGGCCCTTATAGTATGATGCATGTTGGGGTCAGTGATGATGGGATTTTCTCCCATTATATAGAGGGCCTTTAGCTTCCCTTCAGCAGCAGAGTTCATCATCTCTGTTGAGGTCATTCCGTCTTTGGGGGAAAGTTTACACCCCCAGGCCTGTTCAAATTTCAGTTTTACCTCAGTGTCTTCAACTCTCTGATATCCAGGATATACATTCGGCAAACAGGCGGCGTCAGAGGAGCCCTGCACATTATTTTGCCCCCTGAGAGGATTGATTCCCGTGAATTCCCTGCCTATATTGCCGGTGACTGAAACAAGGTTTGCCAGAGCAGTAACATTGTCGGTGCCACATGTATGCTGCGTAATGCCCATGGTATAGAAGGTGCCGGCGCGGCGAGAAGAGCCAAAGAGCCGCGTGGCCCTGATAATGGCATCCCTGGGGACGCCGGTTATCTTTTCAGCATATTCAGGGGTGCAGGCTTCAATAGATTTCTTCCATGCCTCGAACCCCTCTGTCTTTTCGCTGATGAATTCATTGTTTTGGAGTCCCTCGCTGACAATAATATTAGCCATGCTGTTCAGAAGCGCTATGTCTGAGCCTGGCCGTATTTTCAGATGGATGTCCGCAAACTTGACCATCGGGACCTTGCGCGGGTCCGCAATAATGATTTTTGCGCCTTTTCTATATGCCTTGATCATCCGGTTTGCAATGACAGGATGGGTCTCCTTTGTGTTGGATCCGATGATAAAGATAACTTCCATGCCTTCTATCTCCAGAATGGAGTTCGTCATCGCCCCTGAACCGAATATTCTGGCCAGACCGGCCACGGTGGGAGAGTGTCAAAGACGGGCACAGTGGTCTACGTT
>JAGVHR010000229.1 GCA_020056455.1 Thermodesulfovibrionales bacterium | reverse complement strand
GTTTGTAAAAAGCTCCGGAGGCAAGGCGCGCAAGAAATGAGGAATGAGGCGTACTTGCAGGTACGTCGCAGTGACGAGTTTTGCAGCGCAACGCAGCATACGGACTTTTTACAAACCCGTGCTTATTGGAATACGATCGTCCTGCCTTCATTTATTCCCTGTTCCCTCCGCCGGAATTGACCGGATCAGGTTCAAGGGGTCTCCCTCGTGAATCCGAGAGACTCTCAGGCTCTTCCGCCTCCCCCAAGGGTCAACTAAAGTATAGAAAAGGGGCCTTCGTAAAGTCAACGCAGGACATTGATCTTATGGGCCAAACAGCCGGCTCCGAAGCCGTTGTCGATATTCATGACAGCGATGCCAGGCACGCAGGAATTCAACATGGCAAAAAGCGCGGTAAGGCCTCCGAAGCTCGTTCCGTAGCCTGTTGATGCCGGCACGGCAAGGATGGGCTTGTCTGTCATGCCGCCGACCACAGAGGGTAGCGCCCCCTCCATGCCTGCAACGACAATAATCACTCTGGCCTCTTTAAGCGCTGCGCTGCTGTCCATCAGCCGGTGAAGACCGGCAACGCCGACATCATAAACCGTAATGACCCTGCTGCCCAGAAACTCTGCGGTCACAGCCGCCTCTTCGGCAACCGGGATATCGGATGTGCCTGCAGTAAGGATCAGCACATTGCCTGTTTTTTTCTTTGCACCTCCGACGCTGATAACACCCGAGGCCGGATGAAAAACAGCCCCCTTGATCTTTAGCGCCTTATGGATTTTGTCCGTTGCTTTGGTGATAAGAAAGTTTTTGCTTTTCCTGAACATTGCCTGCGCTATCGCAGTTACCTGCTGCCCGGTCTTGCCCGCGGCAAAGATCACTTCAGGGACACCCTGCCGCAAATGACGATGATGGTCAATCTTTGCAAAGCAAATGTCTTCGTATGGAAGATCCTTGAGCTGCTGCATGGCAGCAGGCACTGAAATGCTTCCGTTGCCAACAGCTTTCAGGAGTTTTTCGAGAGTATCGCCCTGCATGGCAGAATGGATCAGAACTCGGATTTCAGCGAGCGGTTCATGAGGCTGAGAACTGCCGTCTCAGGGTCTTTTCCCTGATAGAGGACCTGATAGACCTGGGCCACAATCGGCAACTCGACATCTTTCTTCTGAGCGAGCTCATAGGCCGAAAGAGCAGTTGCCACACCCTCAGCAACACTTTTTGTCGAGGCAAGGATGTCCTGCAGTTTCATACCCTTGCCGAGGCTGACCCCTACGGAATAATTTCTCGAAAGCGGTCCTGTGCAGGTAAGCACAAGGTCACCGAGGCCGCTCAGACCAGAGAAGGTCTTTGAGTCAGCTCCCATTGCCCTGCCGAGCCGCGCTATCTCAAAAAGACCCCGCGTTATCAGCGCAGCGCGCGCACTGTGGCCGAGACCAAGTCCATCGGAAATACCGGAAGCAATGGCTATGACATTCTTCAGCGCTCCGCCCAATTCAACACCGAGCACGTCTGAATGGGTATAAACACGAAAATAGTTCGTATTGAATATCTCCTGAAGGAGCAAGCCTGATTCTATGTCCTCAATGGCCAGGGTCACTGCGGTCGGCAGTTTCCTGATGACCTCTTTTGCAAAACTCGGACCTGAGAGCGCTGCCGCCTGCCTGCCTGTAACATCCCTAAGTATCCCGGTCACCGTAACCAGAGAACCCTGCTCTATTCCTTTGGAAGCGCTTATAATAACAGCATCTCTGCCCAGATGCCTCGCAGCCTCTTTGAAAACACTGCGGGTAAACTGGGTCGGCACAACGTTCAGCACATACCGGGCCTTTCTTACCGCATCTTCAATGCTGCAGGTCGCCCTTAGGCCTGAAGGTAAAACCACGTCATGAAAATAGGCGCTGTTCGTGTTTTTTGTATTTATCTCATCAGCAACGTCCTTTTCCAGCGCCCAGAGCGAAACATCATATCCCTTATCCTGAAGCAGGCATGCCAGAGCAGTGCCCCAGCTGCCTGCGCCTATGACCGCGATATAGCTCATTTCTTATTTTGCCTTTTTTGTATTTTTGCCCAGGTATCCTTCAGGGTAACTGTCCTGTTGAAGACAAGCGCTCCCTCTGCAGAATCCGGGTCAACACAGAAATATCCCATTCTCTCAAATTGATATCTGTCTCCGGCAGCAGCATCGGCAAGGCCAGGCTCAATATAACACGGGCTCAGAATCTCCAGAGAGTTTGGATTGATGTCCGTCCTGAAATCGCCGCTCCCGGCTCCCGGCTCTTCCACTGTAAAAAGCGTATCAAACAACCTGACCTCGGCCTTCAGTGCATGCCTTGCCGAGACCCAGTGCAGTGTCGCCTTAACTTTTCTGCCATCAGGCGCATCTCCACCGCGTGTCTCAGGATCATAGGTGCAATGCAATTCTGCTATCCCTCCGGTCTTTTCATCCCTGAGTACCTTATCACAGGTGATAAAATAGGCATACCGCAATCTCACTTCCCTGCCGGGAGCAAGACGAAAGAACTGTTTTGGAGGGTCTTCGCAAAAGTCATCCTGCTCAATATAGAGTTCACGGGAAAAAGGCACCTTCCGCGTGCCGGCGTTCAGGTCCTCAGGATTATTTATGGCCTCAAGCTCCTCCTCCTGCCCTTCAGGATAATTGGTGATGACTACCTTAAGGGGTCTCAAAACAGCCATGACACGTGAAGCGCGTCTGTTCAGGTCCTCGCGGATACAGTATTCGAGCAGGGCCAGGTCTACCATGCTGTCCCTCTTTGCCACGCCGATACGTTCGCAGAAGTTCCTCAGGGCCTCAGGTGTATAGCCTCTTCTTCTAATGCCTGAGATGGTAGGCATCCTCGGATCATCCCAGCCTTTAACATGTCCTTCACTGACAAGCTGAATAAGTATCCGCTTGCTCAGCACCGTATAGCTTAGGTTAAGGCGGGCAAATTCCAGCTGCCCGGGCAGGGGCCGCCTCAGGAGCCCTCCATCGGCAAGGCGCTCAAGGAGCCAGTCATAAAAAGGCCTTTGGTCCTCAAACTCGAGAGTACAAATAGAATGTGTGATATTTTCGACAGCGTCCTCAAGCGGATGAGCATACGTATACATCGGATATATGCACCACGAAGAGCCTGTGCGGTGGTGTTGGGCATGTTTGATGCGATACAGGGCCGGGTCCCGCATGTTGATGTTGGGTGATGCCATGTCAATCTTCGCGCGCAGCACCATGGACCCGTCCTCATGCCTGCCTTCGCGCATCTCCAGGAACAGGCGAAGGTTCTCATCCGCAGAACGCCCCCGGAATGGGGAATCCTTTCCTGGTGACGTTAACGTGCCCCTGTTTTGGCGCATCTCCTCAGCAGTCTGGCTGTCCACATACGCATGACCCGCAGAAATGAGATACTCGGCAGCCCGGCACATAAAGTCAAAATAGTCGCTTGCATAAAACGCCTCGGGCCCGAAATCGAAACCAAGCCACTTGACCGAGTCAATAATCGAGTTGACATACTCCTGCTCTTCCTTCTCAGGATTTGTGTCGTCGAAACGAAGATTGCACTTGCCGCCGAATTCCTGAGCAATGCCGAAGTTAAGGCAGATGGACTTGGCATGCCCAAGATGCAGATAACCGTTTGGCTCAGGAGGAAAACGCGTATGTACCCGCTTTTCATACTTGCCGGTCTTCTGGTCTTCTGTAATTATCTCGCGGATGAAATCAGATGGTTTTGGTGTTTCCGCCGGACTCTCCATATATAAAAACTCCCTTGCGTGCTTTTTTGAACCGGCCGGACCGCCGTGGTTCGCTTTGAATTATAGTGTTTCCAGGGCTTTATTTCCAGCATTGTCTTTCAGGGGACAAAGCGCGCTATCCGATTATGCTGATGGCCTTTTCGAGCCGCGCCAGTGTCTTGTCCTTACCCAGCACCTCAAGCACCTCATAGATTCCGGGGCTCTCTGTGCCGCCGGTCATGGCCACGCGCACAGGCTGGGCAAGAGCTCCGAGCTTGATACTGTGTTTTTCAACTACTGCCTTGAAGATCGGTTCAAGTGCGACATGGGAGAAATCCGAAAGCGCTGCAAGCTCTTCCTTCAGGTCCTTCAATAGCGACAGACTCTTTTCATTGAGGAACTTGTCTTTTGCCTT
>JAGVHR010000222.1 GCA_020056455.1 Thermodesulfovibrionales bacterium | reverse complement strand
TGGACGACTTCCTTATAGTTGTAAACAAACCTCCTGATATGGTCGTATATCCGGCAGCAGGCCATAATTGCGGCACACTCATGAATACAATCGCTTTTCATACCAGGAAACTGGCTTCTATCGGCGGGCCTCTCAGACCCGGCATTGTCCATCGTCTCGACAAGGACACTTCCGGGGTCATGGTCATCGCCCTTGATGACAGCGCCTACTATGGCCTTATTGAGCAGTTCAGGGAAAGGACCATAAGCAGAAGATATAAAGCCCTTGTCCTTGGCAACCTCAGGGAAGACAGCGGGGTGATATCACTCAGGATAGGCCGATCCGATTCCGACAGGAAAAAAATGACTACGCGCTCACGAAGAGGCAAAGAGGCGAGTACGACCTGGAGGGCGCTGGAGCGTTTTACAAACGCCACTCTGATCGAGGCAAAGCTGGGCACCGGACGCACTCATCAGATCCGGGTGCATCTTGCCTCCATAGGCCATCCTGTCCTGGGTGACAAAACCTACGGCTCAAAGACCTCAATTGAGATCAGCAGGCGAAAGATCATCTTCCCACGACAGATGCTCCATGCAGAACTCCTCGGCTTCACCCACCCGCTGACAAAAGAATACCTTGAATTCTCAAGTCCAGTCCCAGAGGATATGGGAGGAAAAATCCTGGAGCTTAGGGGGGCAAAATAAATGAGGCGTTTGTAAAATGTGCGGATACGACCCTAAAGCCGCTGATCCTGACATTCTTCCGCACCCTGTCAGTCCTCTTCCCTTGCCCTTACAAAGGTCACCCTTTCAAGAGGAATAACCACCCATCCTGATTCCGACTCCAGGTGGATCTCAACCTCATTGACCTCAACGAGTTTTCCCTCATACTGCATCTCAACTGTACCGACTTCAACAAACGTGCCGAGCAGGTCTATCATCATCTTCCCCTATACTGTTTCTGCGTTCCCAAATTATGCGCTATTTCAGCGCCTATCAGAAAAATGCCTGAAGAATAATACAGCCACAAAAGAAACATGACAAATGCTGTCAGCGGGCCGTAGATCTTGCCGAGCTGCGACACTGAACCCACGTACCAGGTAAATACATGCTTTGCGGCCTCAAGCAGCGATGTCGCAAACAAGGCCCCTGTCAGCGCCTCAGCAAGTCTTACCTTTGTTGTTGGGACCATAACATAGAGAAGTGTTATGGAGAAAAAGACAAGGACAAAGGGCAGCACAAACTGCAGGAGGAACTTCGTTATTTTCCCGATTTTGATGCCTGAGAGGGCAGGCCCGAGGTCCCTCAATAGCGGCATAAGCGAGGCTGCAGCAAAAAAAAGTGTCAGGAGAGCTATAAGCAGGGTCACTACAGCAAGTGAAACAAACATCGAAAAGATGACGTGCCGTTTCCTCTTCACCTTGAATATAGTGTTGAGCGCAGTTTCCACAGAGGCAAAGACCTGATAAGAGAGGACCCCGTACAGAAGCAGGCTGAACTTGCCCAGCCCCTTATACGTAATGATTTTTTTAAGGTCGTCGGTGATCTGCTGAGTTACAGTCGGGAAAAATCCGGTCAACTTGGAGAGAAAGAATTTATAGAAATCAGGATACTGGCCCAGGATATGACCCAATACAGTGATCAGAAAGAGACAAAACGGCACAAGCGCCATCATGGTGAAATAGGACATGGAGCCCGCGAGCATCAAACCGTTGTCCCTGAAAAAATCCCGGAAGCTCCTGCTGATTACGAGGAGCAACCTGATCACTCGCCATCTCTCCTCTTGGACCTCACATAGATCTTAAGAGGAGTGCCTTCGAAACCGAAATACTCCCTCAGCTTTCTCTCAAGATATCTGAGATGAGAATCCTTTATCGCATCCCGGTAATTGGCAAATATGACAAAGGTCGGCGGTTCAATCCCCACCTGCGTCATGTAGTACATCTTGACAGCCTTTCCTTTATACATGGGGATGGAAAACCTCTCGATCACCTCACCGAAGAACCTGTTCAACTCGCCTGTCGGGATCCTCTTGCGCCTCTGCTCCATGATTGTGTCGATCACAGGGAAGACCTTGGTAATCCTTTTCTTTGATACACCTGATATGGTTATGGCCGGTGAATACTCTGAAAACCAGGCCCTGCGATGGAGATCAGGAATCAGATGCTTGAAGGCCGCCTCAGGCTCGCTTACCAGGTCCCACTTGTTCAGCAGAAAAATCGACCCTTTGCTGTAGTCCTTCACCATGCCTGCGACCTTAAGGTCCTGATCAGTAATGCCCTCGCTCATATCAAATACAACGAGCGCGACATCACATTTCTCTATGCTTCTGACCGCCCTTACCATGGAAAACCGCTCAAGCGAATAGCCGATCTTTCCCTTTTTCCTCAATCCTGCTGTATCTATAATCACGTACTTCTTCCCATGAAAAGTGCATATGCTGTCTATAGCATCTCTCGTAGTCCCTGCCACAGGACTGACCACCATGCGTTTCTTGCCCGTGAGCGCATTGACAAGCGTGGACTTGCCGACATTCGGCCTGCCTACAACAGCGATCCTTGGGAACTCTGACTTTTCCTCATGATATTCCGGAAGCAATGCGCCCAACCGCTCCATAAAATCATCATATCCGTAACCGGTTGCAGCAGACACCGGATAAAGTTCCTCCGAGCCTATAGCATAAAAATCATACAACCGGCTGTCACGCACAGGCGCATCTATCTTGTTCACCAGCCAGATGACCTGCTTCCCGGAGGTGCGGATCAGGCGCGCCAGTTCCATGTCCGCAGGTGTAAGTCCGTCTTTGCCGTCAAGCAGGTGGATAATGATATCACCTTCCTCAACTGCAAAAAGCGCCTGTTCCTTTGCCTGGGCAAAGATGTCTTCAGGCGGATCAAGGTAGAATCCACCGGTATCGACAAGCATATAGCTCTTCCCTTCCCACTCCGCGTCCAGATAATTACGGTCCCGCGTAACGCCTGGGAAGTCTTCTACAATAGCGGAATGCGTGCCGGTCATCCTGTTGAAAAGTGTGGACTTCCCGACATTAGGTCTGCCTACAATAACTATCAGAGGTTTTGCCATAAGGTATTAATTGTACACTAAACCAGGGTAAAGATCTTCCTGAGCAGTTTTATAAATTTCAGATTGTGCTCATGCCTCATAATCGAGACTCGGAAAAATGCAGCGCCGAGACCTTCGACATCGTCGCATAGCTCTACAGCAAGACCTGTCGGTTTTGATGCGCCTGCTACAGCAGCAGCGCGCTCATCCGCCTTCATAAGAAGGATATTGGCATCAGAATCATACAGTTTGAGTCCCGCAATTCTGCCGGCCTCTTTTTTTATAAATCCCTTTTCCCGGGCAACAAACGCGCTGCTCTCCCTCCTGTAAGCCTTGTCCTTCAGTGCAGCCCTGGCAGCCTCGATTGAAAGAAGATTTATGTCCCAGTGGCTGTCCTTCCTTAATGCGCCAATCACTTCAGGCGACGAAACAGCATAGGCAAGCTCCAGCCCAGGCAAGCCGTAATAGCATGCTGTAGTCCGCAGGACAAGAACATTGCCGCAGCCGGGCGCAATACTAACGCAGCCATCCTCGTTCGTAAATTCAAGCAGCGACTCATCGATCACAACAAGGCTGTCCTGCGCGCATGCGCTGATCACTTCCTGCAACGCCGCCGTGGCAAGCGTCTTTCCCGTAATCCTGTTGGGGTTGGCAATGAATATCATGTCACATCCCCTGACCTTCTCCTGAACAATTGATATGGCAGGCAGAAACCCAGTCTCCTCCGGTCCGGTAATGGTCTCTGAAACAGCGCCCGCTGCAAGCGCCGCGTCCTTATACGAGCCCGGCGCCGGGCCGATGATGATGGTCTTTTTCGGCTTGAATACGCGCGGGATCAGATAGACCAGTTCCTTCAGCGAATTCGCGGTCAGCACATTATCATGCCCCACGCCGGACCGCGACAAAAGCATGCCATGAAACCTTGACAACGCATCCTCAGCATTGGCGCCGATATTTCCGGTTGCCTTGCGGACAGCTGCCTTGACCTTTCGCGAAGGCCCAAGCCGGGAAATGCCGAACTCAGCCTTTATCCTTTTCATATCACTCTCTTTCCGTTTCAGTTGAACAAAATAAGATGGGCAAAGTGTACACCAAAGTCAGGCAAAACGCAAAGACAGAGGAACAGAGTCCGCCGGATCAATTGCAAACGAAAAAATCGGTTTGCGCTGTAAGTCAGAAGCTCAATGTAAGGGCGTGCATAGCTGCTATTACTGACTTCCCGGACCATCCATGGAAATCAAAACGGTATTCGTCATGCCAGTAATTGCCGGGTGAGAAATATCCGGCTGTTATGGAGTATGTCAGGTTCCCTGCTATCCTGTATACGAGCCTGAGATCACACTCTGAACCAATATCCCTGGAGCTCCCGGAGCCTACTGTCGTGTTGGCCCTCAGAAGGTATCCGTCCGCTGAAACCTCAAGGTCCTTTGTCAGCGGCGCTGACGCTCCAAGGCTTAACATCGAGGTGTTGGCAAGCCCCTTGCCCCTGTACAGCGTTGTCGAGCCAGGCTCAAACGCCTGATTAAACGCCCCTCCGTCTATAATGTATTCATATATAAAGGTGTGGTGTATATCGTTGCCAAGTATAGTCTGGAACTCTTCGTTTTTTGTCAGCGTGCTGTTTTTGTCCCCGCTTCCATAGCCGTATCTTGCCTTTATTGTAACAGGATCAAATTTGTAGCTGACTTCAGCAAAAATGCCGTAGCCTCCGAATCTGATCTTTGGGTCTGATGACTCGCTGCCGCCCTGCAGATCCACCTCTGCCCTGTACATTAATCCTGAGATTGAGCCGTTTGCATGGACGCCGAGGTTCCAGAACCTGAGGGAATTGTCCGGGCCGTTGATATGGGTATAATTTGCCCCTGCTGTGTGATCCTTGCCTGTTTTATAGGTCAGAAGCGCAACATATGCGTCGACATCATCAGTATTGTCACCGGTCAGCTTTTCTTCAACCTTTGTTGTCAATAGTCCTGCATGGACCCCTTCTGTTGGGTCCATGAAGAACACAATCGCGTCTGAACCGAATTTTGCAAGGTCAAGGAACTGGCCTTCGCTCAATTTTAAGGGCATGTGTCCTATTTTGACGCCTGCAGGCACGCCAAAAAGACCGGAGCCTTTGTGCTGTATCCACGCCTCAAGTATGTTCATGTCAGCAGGTTTGCTGTTAAAGGACCCCCATATGTAAGTGTCTGATGTCAGAGAGTTGGTCTCAAGGGCCACGTGTCCTGTTGTATTGGCTGACACTTCTGCCCTGAGGTTTAATCTTACCCGTGCGTCATACCATGCCTGAGACGGACTTTCAGCAGGAACAAAGACAGAAAAGTATCCGCTCCCGTCCTGAATAACGTTATCAACATACCAGCCTCTGAATCTTAACTCACCTCCCAGAGTTATCCAGGTCGCGCCCTTTGCCGTTACTGCCTGTGTCTCAGAAGGTATCTCGGCATGAATAGCATATGAGTCAACCGCGTATCCGAAAATAAACAAACAGCATAACAATATTGCCGGGCATCTCTTCACTTGGTCCTCCTGATTGTATATTTTATACAGCATGGTTCTCACTTACCATTTCCTGATGGTTATGGGCTGTGTTGTTGCTCTGATGTTGTTTGTCTCATCGCTTTCTGTAATTACGTCATCCGCGTCTGCTATGCTTAGCAGATGCCATATACCTGTTGACACTGTTTCCTCCTCAAGGCTGAATGTCGCGCTGCCGTATGGCAACGGGCCTTCAGTCCCTGCATCGAGTCCGGATATATCTACAACGCCTATATATATATCATCTGAGCTGAACGTCATGTCTTTCGAAAGGTAAAACCTGAGTCTGGATGCCGGCGCGTTGCCAACGCCCTGGTTCTTCACCCTGTAATCCACGTCAACCCTCCTGATAAACGGCCCGAACGCTGCGGCTGAGCCGGTAAGCGAGGAGGTGACCAGGTCAGACGGAGCAGTAAGGACAAGTACAAAGTTCGCTGTGCAGGTCATGGCCGAATTCATAGTGACTGAGCCGTCTGAACAATCAGAGTCGCCGGTAAAGCCCGCAAAGGTTGAGTCAGAAGCAGGGTCAGGCGCGAGGACTACGGCTGTGCCCTCATTGTACAGTTCTGTGCAGTCTCCGGTTGCAGCGCCACCATTGATATTGCAGCTGATCCCTGCTGCCGAGACACTGCCCGAGCCGTTGCCCGAGCCGTTTATAGTGAGCAGATGCTGCTTTTTCAGGGCGCAAAGGCTTGAAAATTCCACTGGCAGTACAGTTCCGTCTTTATTATAAGGGGTCTGGGCCTCATCAACATCTCCGGACAGGGCAGTGGTAAAGGTGTTGGCAGAGCCGTCCTCTGAAAGCCATGGGCTGGTGCGCAGGTCAATCATGGCAGACGAAGAGATTGTTGAGCCTGTGGCAAGCCTCATTGCGCCGAATATGGCAACCTCCTGTGATGCCCATATATTCAGGGGACCTGTTGCAACAATTGCAACGTCAGAGGGGATATAAAAGCAGGTAAACTGGAAATCGCCTGCAAAAATTGTCCCTGCCGGGAGCTCCTTTGTGCCGTCATCGTTATAGTCAAGCGCCTCAGGATCACCCGCACAAAGGCCGTCTCCGTTTGTGTCCGCCTCAAGCACCTCGTCATCATCACAGTCCCTTAAAAAAGGGCCGACAGGAGCAGGGACAGAGACAGAACCTGAGGTGACATATACAGGGGAAGGAGAGGAGACAGCGTTTGTTGCATCTATCACTATTTCAGCCTCAGCGCTGCCAAAGGCCGCACCCATGAAAAGGACAATTGCCGAGAGCCTGTAGAGCCGCCTGATCGCCTCGTTTATGCCTGACTTTGCAAATTGCTCCCTGTTTTTGCCTGTGTTCGATGCAAGATCCAGAGCGCAGGTGTCATTGACGCAGTCAACCTCTTCAGTGCAGAGTTCAGGGGTCCTGTCTTCCCTGCAGAGGTCGCTGTCACAAGTCGTCGAGACATCAAGGATACAGACATCGGTCGTGCATGCTTCCGAGTAGTCGGAATTGCAGTCATCGCTTTCGCAGGCACCTGAACTGTCTACACTGCATTTGTCGGTTGTACATCCTCCTGATTTGTCGCTTACGCAGTTGTCGCCTTTGCAGGCTCCTGAAGAGTCAGACACACATTTGTCGGTTGTACAGGCGCCTGAGCTGTCACTTGCGCAGCTGTCGCCTTTGCATGCTCCTGATGAATCACTCCTGCACGCATCGCTTTTACAGCCGCCTGAGCTGTCGGATCTGCATTTATCAGTTGCGCAGGAGCCTGATTTGTCACTTACGCACGAATCGCTTTTGCAGGTTCCTGACTTGTCACTTACGCAGCTATCGCCATTACAGCCGCCTGAGCTGTCTGACACGCATTTATCAGTTGTGCAGGTTCCTGAGCTGTCACTTACGCAGCTATCGCCATTGCATGCTTTTGATGAATCACTCTTACATGTATCGCTTACGCAGTCGCCTGAGCTGTCGGACCTGCATTTATCAGTTTTGCAAGCGCCTGAGCTGTCACTTACGCAATTGTCGCTTTTGCAGGCTCCTGAGCTGTCACTTACGCACTTATCGGTTACGCAGGCGAGTGATTTGTCCGAAGTGCATTCATCGTTTCTGCAATCACCCGAGGCGTCAGCATCACAGGCATCCCGCTGTTCACATTTATGCCCAATGGTATCAGTTGCGCCGCAATTGTCCTGCTTGGCGCAGGTATCAGTTGCGCAGGTCTCTCCGACCTCACAAATACAGGTGTCTGCCGGACAAAACTCAGCATGGGCCTCACCAAAAAGCGTTGCGTTGACCTTCCTCAAAGGTGGCGCGCTCACCACAAAATACCCACCTGTCAATTTCATGAACCATCTTAAAAACTCCCGCCTGAGCATGGACATATCACCTATCCCCCTTTCATGCAGTACGCATGGTTAAACAGAGTCTGTTTATAAAATAAAAGTTTGTCATCTTTCAGTCTTGACAGACTTGTAAGAAGTCCTGAGGTGTCACCCCGAATGAAAAGAGGGGTCTCTCAACCGTTTGAAAAACAAGATTTCTCACTTCATTCGAAATGACAAATTGCCCATTTTTGGACTTTTTACGAAGCCGTCAGTCTTAAGATAAGGCTCTGCTGTCTCCTCGTACAGCTCGCTCAATATCTCCTGATCAGTCACATCAAGCTCTGAGTTAATGGCCATGGAGCATTCAATCTCGTGCCTGATGACTTCACAGGAAAGTTCATTATCAGGGACCTCAAGACAGCCTTTAAGGTCCACCGCGTGCTTCCAGCAGCCGCCTCCGCAGAGGTACCTTGACCAGCAGCCGGCGCACAACGGCCGGTTGTCCACTGTAAGACTGAGGATCTTTTTTTGGAGAGTAAAGTCCGGACCGTTTTCGAGATCACCCATTTTGTATTGCTCCATGCCTACAAAACGATGGCAGGGATAAAAGGCCCCGTCCTGTGAGAGGGAAAAATAAGTTCTTCCAGCTCCGCAATAATAGGCAAGCCTTTCCCTGATGACCCGCGTGTGCCTGATAAACTTCACGAGATTCGTATAGTTGAAGTAGCGGTTGTTCCTCACGCTCTTTACAAGATACAGGGCAAGCACTTCATTCTGGGCCTTGATAGCCTTAATATCATCATTACTGACAACACTTTCCCCTGTACTGCCTATTGCAGGCTCTACATGGATCGATCCGAATCCGAGCTGCAGGAGGTGTTCTATCACAGCCGGGATATTGACCTGATTATGCGCTACCGTGACCCGCGCAGGCACTCTCCCCTTTCGGGTTGCTATAAGCCTGTTTATTCCAGGGACAACATGCGCATATGAACCCCTTCCGCCGGGGAGACAGCGGTTTATGTCCTGGATCTCCCTGTTGCCGTCTATGGAGACCTGGCAGCCTATCTTGTGCTTGTTTAGGAAGCGGACAACCCTTTCAGTGAGCAACAGACCATTTGTTGAAATTGAAAGGTCCACCTTCCTGCCTGTGTCCTGCTCCCTTTCCCTTATGTACGGTACGATCTTTTGAATAAGGCTGAATTCGAGCAGGGGCTCGCCTCCAAAGAATATGACGCTTAAATCCTTCTGATCTCCTGATTCTTTGAATAAAAAATCAACTCCTTTTTTCGCGGTTTCAAGGGACATGCCTGCTGTGCTTGAGCCGTACAGATGCGGGGCATCTTTCCATTGCTCAGGGCCACTTGCGCCATAGCAATATCTGCAGCCCATGTTACACCCATGGGTGACCATGAGTTCAAGGTGTCTGATGCCCCATCTCTTTTTGAGTATGGGTTTTATGCTGTTGGAAGGGGCTTCTTTCAACAGCCCCTCTTTACTCAGGTAGAGAAATGTGTTTCTGATCTCTGATCTGGGATATTTTCCCTTAAGGGCTTTTATGGGATCGCAGCCGCGATCTTTTGAAATGCAGCTTATCAGGTCACGGGCAGGAGGAGTGACCTCATAGAAAAGCATGGTCTCCACATTGAAAAAAATATGTTTGCCAAGCCTGCTGAACAGGTGGTGCTCAGGGAGATAACAATCAGTCTTCATACAGGCGGCCTCTCTGCCGGTCAAACGAGCGCTGGGCAGAAACCAAAAGGGCATTTTTCTCAGAGTAGCTGTCATTGGCCTTGGCCCAGCTTACGCAATTGAACTCAGCGCACAGGTCAGGCAATTCGCCTGTGCCATAGATGCGGCAACCGTAGCGGACGCTGTCCGGCTGCTGAACAATAGCAAGGTTTTGGCAATAGCCCATGTCAACAGTAGCATCGTGTCTGCCCTGGCAGCAGTCCTGCTGTCCCGGGGGCTGGAGAGGGAGGAGCGTATAGCCTATCTGCCGCAGGAACCTCCTGTAGCGTGTAGTCGTGTCCCGCAGCTTGAAGGTGACCCGGCAACAGGCAGCACAGGTTTGGCACAACTCAGGTCCGATGTCACGCTCATGGATGTCAAGGCTCACGCGCACTCCTGCCGCTCATGCCCGCTGGGGCTTATATGGTTGCTGAAACGACCCACCGGCATTACGCACTTAACCGAGATAATCATTGCGCCCTTCCCCCATGAAGGATTACCTGAAAAATAATATCACATGGCAGAAGACCGCGCAAGAGAAATGGTATGGAGAAAAAGTTGACCTGGGTCCTGTTTGGTGATAACCTGAACACAGAAAATAATACTACAGGAGGCCACCATGTTTCATGAAGAAAACAACCAGGGAGCAACAGCACTCTTATCGTTTCTTATCGGCAGTATTGTCGGAGCCGGCCTCGCACTTCTATTTGCGCCGCAGGCCGGTAAAAAGACCAGGATGCAGATCTCGGAACTTGCAGAAGATGTTATGGAACATACAACAGACTATGCAAAAAAACTGAAGGACAAGATCGCCTGACAAAACAGGCTATCAGCTGTCCGTTATCCTGACTTGTTAATGAATATTAGCGGCCCGGTCTGAAACAGACAACAGCAAGAGGCGGCAGAGTGACTTTAATAGAGCAGCGTTGCCCATGCCAGGGGATAGCATCAGCCTGAACCCCTCCCTCATTGCCGAGGTTGCTTCCTCCGTACTCATGAGAATCGCTGTTGAGCAATTCTCTGTAATAGACATGTTCAGGCACGCCTATTCTATAGCCGAATCTGGGAACAGGCGTGAAATTACATGCTATCACAACATAATCAGCCGGATCTTTCGCCCTTCTAAGGAATGAAACGATACTATTGTCGGTATCGTGAAAATCTATCCAGTCAAACCCCTTCCAGTCATAATCCACCTCATACAGGGCAGGCTCTGAAGCATAGAGCCTGTTGAGATCCCGTACAAATTTTTGCAGGCTGCCATGCTGCGGGTATTGCGTAAGATGCCAGTCAAGACTCTGATCAAAGTTCCACTCATTCCATTGACCGAACTCTCCTCCCATAAACAACAGCTTTTTACCAGGGTGCCCGTACATGAATCCATATAAAAGCCTCAGGTTCGCGAACTTCTGCCAGATGTCGCCCGGCATCTTGTCGAGCATTGACCTTTTCTCATGCACCACCTCATCATGAGACAGTACGAGCATGAAATTCTCCGTAAACGCATACAGCAGGCCAAAGGTGAGGTTGTTCTGCTGGTATTTTCTGTATACAGGGTCCTTTGACATATACTCAAGCATATCGTTCATCCAGCCCATGTTCCATTTCATATCAAAACCCAGACCGCCGAGATGGACAGGCCTGGTCACGCCAGGCCATGCAGTTGACTCCTCTGCAATGGTCAGTATGCCGGGAAAATATCCATGAGTGACCTCATTAAACAGCCTGATAAAATCGATCGCCTCAAGGTTTTCCCTGCCGCCGAACCTGTTGGGTATCCAGTCCCCCTCCTCCCTTGAATAATCAAGATAGAGCATGGATGCAACTGCATCGACACGCAGACCGTCAATATGATATTTCTCAATCCAGAAAAGCGCATTGGATATCAGAAAATTTCTGACTTCATTCCTGCCGTAATTAAAAATAAGGGTCCCCCAGTCCCTATGCGCTCCCTTTCTCGGGTCTTCATGCTCGTACAGGCAGGTGCCGTCAAAAAAACCGAGGCCATGCCCGTCCCTTGGAAAATGGGCAGGCGCCCAGTCAAGGATAACACCTATGGAATTCCGGTGACATTGATCGATAAAAAACATAAAATCCTCAGGTCTGCCGAACCTGCTTGTTGCAGCAAAATAACCGACAGTCTGGTATCCCCAGGACGCATCAAGCGGATGTTCAGAAACAGGAAGCAATTCAATGTGAGTATAGCCCATCTCCAGCACATAGGGGATAAGGGTATCTGCAAGCTCCCTGTACGAAAGGAATCTGTCTCCCTCTTCAGGGACCCTCATCCAGGAGCCGAGATGCGCCTCATAGATCGAGACAGGGGATTCCAGCCAGTTCCTCATAGGGCGGGCCTCCAGCCACGCAGCATCATTCCATCTGTATTTGTTGATATCATGGACGATTGAGGCGCTCCTGGGCCTGTTCTCAAAGAAAAAGGCATAAGGATCTGACTTCTCAGCCTCAAAATTGTGATACCGTGACGACACAAAGAATTTATAGACCTCCCCTTGTCCTATGCCTGGGATAAAAAGTTCCCAGATGCCTGATACGCCAAGAAGCCGCATGGGATGTCGCCTCTTGTCCCACCCGTTAAAATTACCTATAACGCTCACATTCGAGGCATTCGGCGCCCAGACGCCGAAATGCACTCCCTGTATGCCGCTGACTTCAGTAATATGCGCGCCGAGTTTTTCATATTTTTTGTAATGGGTGCCTTCACCGATGAGGTGAAGGTCATAGTCAGTCAGAACAGGCAAAAAAGAATATGGGTCCTTGAACTCCTGCACCTCATCGTCATATCTCAGAACTCTGATACTGTAAGGGAACAGTGTAGGTCCGGCGAACCTGGCAGTATAAAAATCGAACCGGTAGGCATTGTCCATCCGATGCAAAGACAAATCCCTTTCGTCAATGACCCATGCCTCTTTTGCCTC
>JAGVHR010000187.1 GCA_020056455.1 Thermodesulfovibrionales bacterium | reverse complement strand
TAAGCCCCAATGGGAGCCTGACCGTGCCGGGCGGCAGCGATCAGAGCTTCAGCATTACTGCAAACGCAGGGTACCATATAGCTGATGTGACTGTAGACGAAATATCTGTGGGAGCGGTAACTGCCTACTCGTTTACCAATATCTCGGCCAACCATACTATATCCGTAGGCTTTGCGCTCAACACTAATGCCCTTGTTGTGAGCAAAAATATATCGGGAACAGGCAGCAGGACAGAAAGACGGGCGGGAACTATTGTCTCCGAGCCCTCAGGCATAAATTGCGGCAATGACTGCACAGAGGAGTTTAACGCTGGAACAGAAGTGACACTGACGGCATTGATCGGTGAAAATTCAATATTCACGGGTTGGTCCGGCGCCTGCACAGGCACAGGTGCATGCACTGTGATAATGGATGAATTGAAAAATGTTATAGCCGGCTTTGCGGTCAACACCTATAACATAACATCATCCGCAGACACAGGCGGAACAATCAGTCCGGCGGGCAATGTAATAGTCAACGCAGGGTCGGACCAGACGTTCATCATAACGTCAGACGAAGGGTACCAAATATCAGCTTTGACTGTTGACGGAGTCTCAGTGCGTTTATTAGCTCGCTATGCATCTGGAGCAGTAACACGCTATACTTTTGCAAACGTAACATCGTCCCACACTATAAACGCCACGTTTGTGCCATCGGCAAGCGATAAACATGTATGTTTAAGCGGCTGTCAATATACCTCGCTACAGGCAGCTATCGATGAGGCAGTCCTGGGTGATGTCATCAAGGTTGCAGCCGGTGTCTATCATGAAAATATTGTTATTTCAACATCCATGGATATTTCTATTCAGGGAGGTTGGGACGATACGTTTGCTGTCAGGGCCGATGATCCAGCTCTTACTACAATAGACGGTGATGTGAATGCTGATGGCGTTGGCGACAGCAGCGTAATAATGCTGACTGCGGATGCTGGAATGAATATTTCAGCAGTTGTCGAAAATATTTCTCTAACCAATGGCTATGCTGATAACGGCGGAGCAGTACAGCTAATGGCAAACTCAGGAACTGTCCAGCTTGCAGTGCTTAATTCCATAATAGCAGGAAATTCAGCAACCTATGGCGGGGGGATTTCAGCTCTGGCGATCAATGCCGGCGCTACAAGGCTTACACTGAAAAATAATATGATTGTTGAAAACACAGCTGCACATGGTGGAGGGGTTGATTTCTATTCGGCAGATCCCGGAAGCAGGATGACGATTATTGAGACTAACAATACAATTACCTCAAACTCGGCAAGTGTAGGCGGGGGGCTCCATGTGGTGTCCGAACGATCAGGACATATCTCAGTAACCGGCAGGAACGAAATCATCTGGGGTAATGAGGCCGGTGGGGGAAGTGATTTATTTCTGTATCAGGACGGCTCCAGGACGGATGTGCAGTTGACCGCCTCTGATATCGGGAGTGTTATAAACGATCCTTCACATACCGGTTTCGGTTCATATACGCAGGATATCAATTCCATAAACGCAGACCCGGGATTCATTAATCCGGGGCTTGGTGATTACCGGCTGAGCGCGGAGTCTCCCTGCAGAGACGCTGGTACTCAAACAGGCTCTCCCCTTACAGATATCATAGGGCAAGCACGGCCGCAGGGAAATGGGGTGGATATCGGAGCTGTTGAGTACGCAGCATTGCCTTGAGTGTTCCCTTCCCTGTAAGCTCAGAAATCTGATGTGCTCGTCTGACTTGGTCCGGGAGATGAATCCTGTGCTTCTCCCGAACCAAGTCAGGCTTTTTAGTTGGGGAGGAACTCCTGTTACCTGAAAAAGCGCTGTCCCGCTCTTTCGATCTCAGTAATCGAAACAAGATATTTGGCCTCTTTCTGCCTCCCCTCGAGTCTTATCGGATAGCAACTCCCAAAGCCTTTCTCTATTTGAGAAACCGGATAGCGTTCATTACAGGCCCGGCAAACAACAGAGTCTTTATCAAATCTGAACCCCATTTTTTTGGGATAGCACTTCATACAGGCATCAAGAAAGGAGATTATTCCGCCCTCGGTCTTCACAACAAAGAAATTGGTCCGTCTGCCATTGTGATGCCAGGAAAAAAATTTCGGGGCTTCAGCTGTAAGGCCGCTCACATCGACTGATATGTCCTGCCCTATCCGCCCGGCCTCAGGGTACAGCGGCTTGCTGCTGCAAGCTGCAGTGCAAAGGAGCAGGATAATCCCTGCGCAAAAAAAACTGAATGCTTGTCTCAAGCGCCCCTCTCCATAACCATGCCAAAGTGCGAAACTGTCTCTGCCATTTTACGAAGTAGTCAGTGTTTGTGCTCCATCATATGTTTTTTCTTCATGCCTCTCCTTTCTCTTATCGCCTTTGTGTCTGCATACATATCTTCATAGGCAGCCTTCATCGCAGCTTCGAAATCACCAAGGCTCCCGCCGTTGGCTTTGATGAAGCTCTCGGCCATTTCCTTCTTTGCGAAGGCCCATTTGCCGCGCTTTGACATAATACCTGGCTTGCTGCCGCCTATCACCCAGAAAGCCTTTTCGGCATCAATAAGGTCCTTCGTAATAAAATCCCCCGCCTTGATGGACTTTGGAGATTTGTCCATATTATTTGCAAGATCTACCGAAGCGCAGCGGATACTGCAGAGAGCCGTGGATGTACCGTCATCATATTCGATAAACATACGTGAAAAATCAAAGCTGCCGCGGTCCATCCCGCAGTATTTGCACTCCTTGTGAAGAGGGATATCTTCTTTTGCCTGCGCATACGCCGGCCAGGGCATTAAACAGACAACTGTCAGAGAAAGTAGAAATGCGCGAATTGTTGTCATTATATGTCTCCTTTTCAGGTTATTGCGGCATAGGCACGCAAATGCCCATGCCGCAGAGTGAGCCAATGTTATTTTTTTGCTGAAGGCGGAGTTGGAATATTTGCTCCGTGGCATTCAGTACAGTTCTGTTGGGCCGTGATACCTACGTTTGACACTGCTTTCCAGGTGGACTTTGGCTTATATGTGTTGTCCTTCCATGCATTGAGGTCCTGGACAAGATGAAAGGCAACGCTGGCCGTAACCCTGGCACATCTGTCTCTTCTTTCCGGACTCGAAATCGCATAGCCTGACTTCTTCATCCATTTTCCGACTGATATATGGCACAGAGGTGAGTTGCTCGTTGTCTGAATGATGGCGCTTTTCACTCTGGGCTCTTTTGGAGTATATGACGGAAGCGCAGTCTCTGAATACCACTGCATGGCATCTGCGCCGATCTGTGCGCCGTTCTCACACTCAGGCCCTGCGATACGTGGTCCAATTATCATGTTACTCACGATATTGGCTCCGGCATTGGAACCGCATATTGTTCCCCATCCTGCCATGCCCCCCTCAAGAAACACATAGGCGTCAATCGGGAATGATTTGTACGGTTCGCCCACTTTTTCCCTGAGTTGGCTGAACACGCTGCTGATGACCGCGGCGCCGCAAAAAACCCGATACCATTCGTTGTAGGCAAGTTCAGCGGTATTTTCAGGGTCCAGCTTTTCATACGGCCACGGCCACTTTTCGGTCGGTCCGCCTTTTGCCTCCGCATCTTTCGTAAGGTTCAGCATCCCTGATGATGCAAGAGCAATACCGGCAGTGGCTGTCACAAGACCGGCGTTTCTAAAAAATCCTCTTCTTGAAAATAACGTCTCATCCATAAGTTATATCCTCCTGATTTTTTTCTTGATTAAAAAGTTGGCCCCGCTTCGGACCCAAGTCTGACCAATCTGAAGCGGAGCCGAGTTTAACGGGGAGAGACAGGTCCCACTGACCTGGCTCAGCACAGGTCAGTGTGCCTGTGCGCTGAAAAAAGCTCTGCTTCGGAATAAACAGGGAAAGAAATCAGACTTTGGGTGGACGCTCGTCAGTAAAGGAAAGGACAGATGGGTTGGCTGAAAATTCGATTAACTCAACATATCCTGAAAACCCTGCGGGCCCGGTCTTACAGGGCCATTCCTGAATGGCCGGGCTGTCGGCATTCACTGATACGGCAGAACCGGCTCCACTGCAGACGTCAAGGGCAACAAGATATGCCACTTCTTCATTAGACGACTGAGTAATCGTCAGCGGTGAAGATACGGAAAATAAAAGCACTATCAACAACGCAATGGAATATTTCTTCATCAATTACATATTTGCCGATTTCAAACCCGCATGTCAACGTCAAATTCTGATTATCAGAAAAAGACGGCTTTCGGACTACGACTCCGGGAAAGTGGGTCTGGGATAGAGCCCGGCTGCCTTGACTATACCCTCTATGGCGGACTCCCACTCGATAGCCTGAATATGTACACCTTTAATGCCGGGAATCTCAAGGGCCTGCTGAATAAGTTCCACAGCTATCCTTATGCCCTCCTGCTCCTGAAACTCGCGTGCCTTCTTTTTGTCGTCGCCGGCTGCTTCTTTTGCCTTGTTCATCCTGTCGATAAGAGATCTGGGCACAGAAACGCCCGCAACGGACGAGTCCATATACTTGAGCATCATTGCCGATTTCGGTACGATGATACCGGCAAGGACTGCTGTGCGTTCATGCAGCCCGAGGTTGCACGCCTTTTCCATCTGGGATTTAAAAAGGTCCATATCGTAAATGCCCTGTGTCTGGATGAAATCAGAACCCGCATTCACCTTTTTCATAAGATTCACAGGTCTGAAATCAATGGGATCACCCATTGGAGTCCAGGAAGCGCCGATGAAAAACCTGGGAGATACCTCCAGCGGATCACCGCCCTCCTGCTTGCCTTCATCACGCATCTTCCTGAGAATACCCACCAGCTGGCAGGTATCAACATCATAGACGTTCTTGGCTCCTGGATGGCCTTTGAGCCTGCCCGCAGCGCTGAATTTCTGATGGTCCCCGGCCAGGCAGAGACAATTCTTCAAACCAAGGGCTGCTGCGCCAAGGAGGTCAGCCTGTATGGCAATACGGTTTCGGTCGCGGCAGGTCATTTGCATAACCGGCTCAAGGCCATTTTGAAACGCAATTGCTGCAGCTGCTATACTCGATATCCGTACCACTGCGGTCTGACAATCGGTTATATTGGCCGCATCGCAGAAACCCTTCAGTAACTGGGCCTTTTTCACCACTTCATGGCCGTCAGCCGACATAGGCGGGCCGAGTTCCGCTGTGACCGCTGGGTTGCCGCTTGCAATGACTTTTTCGAGATTGCTTCCACTTTTCATTATTTTTCCCCTCCTGCTGCCCTGGTCTTAAGCGCTTCCTTGTCCTCAAACTCTCTCAGGTGCTCCAGAGAAATGCGGCGGGGTCCGCCGTCGCGGGACGTTGCCCAATTCCGTGGCGGCTGGATTTCGGAGAGCTTTTCCAGTGTGCCAAGCATCTTCATCCGCTCAACGATAAGATACCAGACGCAGTCGATATCATTGCTCACTTCGCACTTTCCCTTGTTCGTACCGCCGCACGGTCCGTTCATAAGAGTCTTGGCGCAGCGTGCGATAGGGCAAAGGCCGCCTGTCAGGTGCACAATACAGTTGCCGCATCCTGCGCAGAGTTCCTTGAAAAAACCTGACGATTCCACAGACCCGTAAAAGGAAGTATTGATGCCAGGGTATACAGGGACCGTCCCGGTCCTGTCAGAGAGGAAGTTTACGCCGACCCCGCATGCAGTAGAAAGAATAAGGTCATATTTTTTTACGTCTTCCATTACCGGTTCAAAGTACTCAGGCTCGCAGTGGCGAATGACGCCCATATGGTTGACCACCATATTATTGCCCTCCTGCCTGGCGCGCATGCGGATAAGGGATGCTATGGTTTCAGCCTCCTTCTCTCCCCCGGCATGGCAGATGGCAACGCAGGTATTGCAGCCGAAGACAAGGACTTTATTAAAGTCCTTCACCATACCCCAGATCTCATCAATAGGTTTCTGTGATCCCATAATCATAAGTCGTTGCTCCTTTATTTGCCTTATTAATATCAGGCCTGCCGAAGGCCAAGCTCCTTCACCCGAGCTGAAAAAGCTGAACATGCTGCTTCATATGAAACACCGTCGCAACCTGATGCATGGAGTACTTCAATGCGTCGAGGCTCCATGCCCAGGGCGCTGATAAGGTCCTGACAGCGCTTCGCCCGCGCATTGACCCTGGGCATAATGTTCCGGTACTTGCAAGTGCTGTCATCACAGCGCACAACAGCGACACCGTCAGCACCGCATTCGACAGCCTTAAGGACATCCAGAACGTCGACACGGCTGGTACAGTGCACAGGGATGGCTTTAACGTTTGCCGGGACACTGAAGCCATGCACCCCCACATGGTGCGTGCAGATAAAGGCAACTATATTGGGCTCCTGCCTGTCGGGATCAACAAATCCGACTATGGCCGGCATCTGGTTTCTGAACTCCCTTACGTCATAGCTCACCATACTTATCGCCCCACCGGGACATTCCGGAGCACAGAGGCCGCAGGCCTGACAGTACTCAGGCCTTATCTCAGAAACAGACGTAACAACCGGCGCCCCGTAGGGACAGATGCGCAAGCAGGTCAGGCATGCCATGCACTTGCCGGGGTCCACAATCGCTCCGCCGCCGCAGCCACGGCATCGGCCGGCCTCCCTCAGCGCCTCCTCCTCATCATAGCCGATTTCGAAGTTGACCATCGTGTCGCAACGGACTTCAGGCGCAAGGTGTCTGATCTTTATACGCGGTTCCTGATCTATGCTGGCCACAACATCAGCCGGCATCATCGCAATCTTTTCCTTTTCCTGAGCAGGAAGTTTTCCTTCCAGCGACTCCCCCTGACAATAAAGGTGTACAGCAAGTGCAGCCCGATGTCCGTTTGCAACTGCTGAAATAGCCGAGCCAGGGCCTGTAACCACTTCACCTGAGACAAAAATTCCCCTGACACTGCTCATCTGGGTAGAGGGGTCCCACTCCAGCCGTCCACGTTCGTCGACTTTGACATCAGTGCCCTTCAACAGGGACAGGTCTGACATTTGGCCAATGGTAATAATAATTGTATCCGCTTCAAGCAGTTCAGTGCGGTCTTCATCATAGGCCGGGTTGAAACGGCCGTTTGCATCAAAAACTGATCTTACCTTTTTCACTTCAAGCCCAAGCACCCTGTTGTCACTGTTGCGCTTAATTGCCTTGGGGCCCCAGCGGTGGTTTATGAAGATCCCCTCTTCAACAGCCTCATCCACCTCCCACTTCCATGCAGGCATCTCTTCCGCGCTTTCGAGACAGACCATTGAAACATCCCTGACCCCAAGCCTTCTTGCCGTACGTGCGACATCCATGGCAACATTGCCGCCGCCGATGACAAGCACTTTTTCCCCGAGCTTCGGCTTCCTGTCAAAAGCAACATCTTCCAGAAAAGAGATAGCCAGGAGTACTCCCGGACCGTCAATTCCCGGTATCGGCAAAGAACGACTTTGCGAAAGCCCGATCGCCATCAGCACTGCATCGTGCTTCCTGCAGAGTTCGTCAAGAGTTATGTCCCTGCCGATCTCGCAATTTACCTTCACATTAATGCCCCTGGAGATCACGTCTTCAATGTCTTCTCTGAGCGCCTCCCTCGGAAGACGATAGGCAGGAATCGCTGAGGCAAGCATGCCGCCGAGGACCGGATGACGTTCGTAGATCGCTACACTGTAACCGAAGTCAGATAGGTCTCTCGCCGCAGTCAGACCGGCAGGGCCTGAACCGACAATGCCGACGCTTCTGCCCATGGTCTGGCGGGCAAGTTTCCGCCTGCTCCTTCGGAACTCCAGAGACCTCTCGATAGCAAACCGCTTCAGATGGCGCACCGCAAGCGGCTCATCGATGCCGCAGCGCCGGCAGGACTGCTCGCAGGGATGATGGCAGATCATCGAACAGACCGAGGCTATAGGATTAGGAGCAGTGATGACCTCAAACGCCTCAGAATACCTGCCCTGAGCAATGAGCCCGATATACGCCTGCACATCAGTATGCGCAGGGCAGGCTGCCCTGCAGGGCGAATATGGTCTCGTCTCCTTAATGTCGGACCCGTATGGCTGATAAGGCCTTATTGCCGCTGAATCTTTATTTTTTGTCATTTTTCGACTTT
>JAGVHR010000135.1 GCA_020056455.1 Thermodesulfovibrionales bacterium | reverse complement strand
TGTAGCTACAGGGATTCCCGGAGGCATCTGGACAATGCTCAGGAGAGCGTCCATACCATTTAGCGGTGAGGCATCAAGAGGAACGCCGATCACGGGCAGGACAGTATGAGAGGCGATAACGCCCGGCAGGTGAGCTGCCATGCCGGCGCCTCCGATGATTACGTCAACGCCGTTTTTCTCGGCATCCCTGATGATTTTAAATGTCAGCTGCGGAGTTCTGTGGGCCGAGGCAATGGTCATGGTATAGGGAATATTAAAGCTGTCGAGGGTTCTGGCAGCCTCCTCCATTACAGGAAGATCGGAATCGCTCCCCATCACAATAAGGACTTTTGGTTTCATTATATACCTCCTCTACGAAAGGTGTAAGGCGTTAGGACAAAACCCTGCTTTTCAACGCTCTGTCAGCGATGTCCTTCCGGAAATGCATGCCTTCGAAATATATCCTCTGAATGGCGTTATAAGCCCCAGCTCTGGCGGAAGCGATATCAGGGCCGGTTGCTGTTACGCCGAGCACCCTGCCCCCTGCTGTTACGATCTTGTTGTCACTGAAGGCAGTGCCGGAATGAAAGACCTGAACGCTGTCAAGTTTATCGGCCTCTTCTATGCCGGTAATGACATCCCCCTTACGGTACTTGCCGGGATATCCCTCAGATGAAACAACAACGCAGACAGCAGGGTCAGGCTTCCATTCGATCCTGATGTCCGACAGCCGCTCCTCGGCTATTGCCATGGCAATCTCCATAAAGTCGGTCTTGAGGCGGCTAAGCACGGGTTGGGTTTCCGGATCACCAAGCCTGCAGTTATATTCGAGAACTGACGGCCTGCCTTCATGGATCATAAGGCCGGCATATAAAATGCCTTTATAGACGATCCCCTCTGAGCGAAGCGCCTTCAGTGTCGGTTCAAGGATCTTTTCCATTACTATCTTTTCGATTTCCGGCGTTATAACAGGGGCCGGACTATAGGCGCCCATGCCGCCGGTATTCAGTCCTTTATCTCCGTCGAATATCCTTTTGTGGTCCTGAGAGCTTACCATTGGGACAATTGTCCTGCCGTCAGTAAACGCCATGTAGGATGCCTCTTCGCCCTGCAGGCATTCTTCAACGATTACCCGCTCACCTGCCGCGCCAAATGCCTTCTCCTTCATAATGATCCTGAGTGCGTCATAGGCTTCTTCAACAGTTGAGGCGACAAATACGCCTTTCCCGGCAGCAAGTCCGTCTGCCTTGATCACGATGGGCGTGCCCTTAAGCCGTACATGCTCCTCAGCATGCAGATAGGAAGTGAAGACCTTATATTCTGCTGACGGAATGCCGTGTGATCTGAGCAGATCTTTACAAAAGACCTTGCTCGATTCAAGCCGGGCGGCTGCCTTTGTAGGGCCGAGGATTTTTCTGCCTTCTCTTTCGAAAAGGTCGACGATGCCTCTCGAAAGAGGATCTTCAGGTCCCACGATCGTCAGGTCTATCCATTCATATTTGACAAAATCAAGAAGCGCCTTAAAATCGTTTTGGTTGACATTAATGCATTCGGCTATTTGGGCAATGCCGGCGTTTCCGGGACAGCAATATATTTTATCTACCGACCTGCTCTGAGAAAGCTTCCAACAGATCGCATGTTCCCTTCCGCCGCCTCCGATAACCAGTACTTTCATCCTGTTGACCTCGCAATGATATAGTTGATTATGCCTGTTCTGCCGGGTCCCTAAGGGACCGAAGGGCCTGGGTACTGCGCAAATGACGTTGCGCGCCTAACTCCTGAAACGTTTATTATACTTTATCCCGCAGGTAAATAGACGCCTGTTTGCCGGTTTTCAGGCCAACATCTGCTATGCTTCAGACGGTTGTATCATGCGGAACAACTGCAGGTAACAGCGCCTGAATCCTGAGTATTTACGAAGCGCCGCAATGCGTCTCTTGAAAAGAATGCTCCTGATATTGTATATTCTTCTTTACTTGCCGAAGTGGTGGAACTGGTAGACACGCACGTTTGAGGGGCGTGTGGAGTAATCCATGCGGGTTCGAGTCCCGCCTTCGGCACCAACTTTCTTCCTTTAAATCAGCAGGTTAACTTCATGAAATGCCTAAAAAGACCGTGAACAAACCGTGAACAGCTTAAAGTCTGTTCACGGTTTTTGTTTAGAATAGGTTCTGCCCCTTATCCCTGAACAAATCAACCTCCTGAGAGAAGCTATCAGGAGCTATCAGCCCGAAAGCGGCCCCGGCACGATAGGTTATATGCTTTGGCGTGAAGGGAACAGGAAAGCCGTATGAGGGAAAACCTCACGTACGGTTTGACGAGAAGGCGCTGGAAATAGGGTATGGCGGAGATACTGTGACACTCTCGCAAGGAAACGGCAGAGAAACGGGGAACACAAACTTCTACCTGTAGCCACTACGCCAGTGCTTTACTCTACAGGCAACAAGCAGGGGGGAAGAGCGGTTCTACTTTAGACTGTCAGGACTTATCCCAAAATACTTCAGCATATCCCCGAATATCAGGGCATCCTGAAGCTCGGTATCTATGGAGTGTTCAATAGCCCCATGCTGAACCATAAACTCATGCTGTTCCTCAGTGGAGATATGCCCATGAACTCCTAAACGGGGGTGGGATTGCAGGTATTCCTGTATCTCATGAGGTTCAAAGGCTTCCCTGACTAAAATTACAAACTCAGGCAGGAGCTTTTCAGCTTCAGGGATTCTTCCCTTATCCCATTCATACATATCATCAAGATTGGATATAAATTCTTTATCTTTGTACTTTGTCACCCGTATAGGGTTATAGTCAGGCTGTTTCCGTTTTTCGTCAATTTCCCTTACGGTCTTTCGAGCATCGTGCAGGAGAGCGACAAGGTTATAGAACTTTTCCCCTATGAGGTATCCAAGACCCTTTTCAATGCCAAAGTCTTCAGTAATCCCTTCAGCAGCATCTACCCATTCCTGAATCTGATTGTCATTTATAAATATCTTGCCCACGGAGAGTATTATAAGCAAAAATAATATTCTATGAAACTAATCCACTGCACAGCCAAACTCCTCAAGGAACTCGGAAACCCGCCCATCCAAAAATCCATTTCATTTCGATTTCCTTGTTCATGTTCCAAAATTTATATATGACCAAGAAACTTGGAAGAAATGAATTATGTTGGTGTGGTTCTGGGATTAAGTATAAACGATGCCATATAGACAGAGAACATCAACCACTGGTTAATCCTTATGAAATTGAAAAAGAACAGAAGAAGTTCTTTACAAAGAAGTATTGCATATTCCCAGATAAGTCTAAATGTGATGGTCAAATTGTCAGAGCACATACAATACAGAGAAATGGCAGCTTAGATAAAATTGCATATGATGGTCACGTGTATCAGTTAAAACCTTCTTTGACAGACTTATTTAAGACAAATGGGGAGGCAGCTCCTAAGTCGGTAGGAATCAGGAATGCAACCACCTTTACTGGATTTTGTAACTTCCATGATTCTGAAATCTTTAAGCCGTTGGAGAGAGTCTCTTTTTTAGGTAATGATGAACAATGCTTCTTATTGGCTTTTAGAGCAGTCGCAAGAGAATTGTATACCAAAAGAGCTGCTATTCAAAGCATTCCATTATGGAGAGAATCTGATAGAGGGAAAGATATACTAAGTCAACAAATCATTCAGGAAATTTGTTCTGCATATAAAAAAGGGACTGAAAGAGGACTGGCGACATTAGAATCTCATTTTAATGAATACGTTGAAAAATTCATTGCAAAGGATTTCAGAGAAATTAGATTTCTTATTATTCTTCTTAAGAATGTGCCTGAAATTATGTTTAGTGGAGGCTTTTATCCTGAATTCAATTTCAAAGCGGAGTTGCTTCAAGACTTGAGTGATTTAACCAAGAAATCCGATTTGCTGACGCATTCTTCTTTTGCCTCTGATGAGGGGGGAGCCATAGTCTATAGCTGGTTAAGTAGCAGTGATAACACATGCAGAAATTTTGTTGAATCTTTATTAGAGCTAAATGCAAATGATTTGCCCAATGCCGTTGTTAGGCTAAGTTTTGAACAATCTGAAAACGTGGCAATATCTCCTTTGTGGTGGGATAGTATGGAAAGTGCAAAACAAGAAGCGATAATCAATAGGTTTACATATGCTGGTCATCCGCTTGTTGGAAGGAGTCCCGAATGTTTGGCAAGTGATGGATTGAATTATGTGAATTGGAACATTCAAGATATAAAGGTCAAGATGATATGACCCTCCTCCACTGCACAGCCAAACTCCTCAAGGAACTCGGAAACCCTCCCCTTCAGACCCCCGATACGCCTAACACCCAAGGTCTCGGTAATTGGTACGCCAACCTACTGAGGATTGACCGGAGAAAGTGCATCCCAAGACCGCAAGCAAGACGGTCATAGGGGCGATGACACAGATAACCTTTGAAGCTGAATATCTTATCCTCCAGAGGTATGAGGGCATTGACAGGACACCTATTCTAAAGGTCAATAAGGACATCAACAGGAGTCTCATGAGGGGTAGCCGAAACCTCCACCCCATAGAGATGATTCAGGAGCTTTTGACGGGGGTAACAGTCCCCAGACCAAGGATAAGGTCAATTTAGCCCTGCCTGATGGGTTTGACCACCTGCCGTAAAGTCGTTGTGGAGCCGTCCCATTACATTAAGTCTCTGATGCTTTGAAAAGGTGGGACAGCATCCGTACTATCTTTTGGCGTAGAGATGGGGACAGAGAGGATATAAATAGAGACCCAAAAAGACCGCCTTTTACCCAACTCTGACCCTTTTTTACTCCTCTAATCTTTCGCTGCAATTTTTCCCAAATATCTTTATAATTTAAAGCATTATGTAATTTGGGGGGGCAATTGACCAATTTCCAGGAAAAGGCAAATTTTATTTGGCAGGTTGCCGATGATATTCTTCGGGGGGCATTTAAGCAGCATGAATACGGGGATGT
>JAGVHR010000199.1 GCA_020056455.1 Thermodesulfovibrionales bacterium | reverse complement strand
CCTTATTCATCTCCTCGACAAGCAGATCAATAATCAGCAGAAGATGCCTTTTATCAAGCGGATGGAAGACAACAATATCATCAACCCTGTTGAGAAACTCCGGGTTGAATGCTTTCCTGAGTTCGCTGAGCACATTCTCTTTGATGTTATCAAAAATCTCAGCGGTTTCATTGCGCTGGAATCCAAGAGGAGTGGCTTTCTCAATAATTCTTGCCCCAAGGTTGGAAGTCATGATGATCACAGTATTTCTGAAGTCAACCTTTCTGCCAAAGTTGTCCGTAAGCACGCCTTCATCAAGTACCTGAAGCAGAATATTAAAGACATCAGGATGGGCCTTCTCAATTTCGTCAAACAAGATTACCGAGTAAGGTTTTTTTCTTACCTTTTCCGTAAGCATGCCGCCTTCATCATAGCCTACATAACCTGGAGGGGCCCCAGTCAGTTTTGATACGCTGAAGCGCTCCATATATTCCGACATGTCTATCTTGATAAGAGAGTTCTCGTCGTTGAACATGAATTCCGCGAGAGCTTTTGCCAGTTCGGTTTTGCCGACTCCGGTTGGGCCGAGAAAGAAAAAAGATCCGATTGGCCTCTTGGCGCTCTTCAAGCCTGCGCGCGAGCGCCGTATCGCCCTGCAGACAGCCTTAATTGCAGCTTCCTGGGCAATAATTTTCAGATGAAGATGGTCTTCCATTCTGATGAGTTTCTCGGATTCCTTCTCACCTATCTTGACGATAGGAATACCAGTCATTTTTGATACGGTATATGCGACATCGTCTTCTTTCATTACTGGAATTTCCCTGTTCAGACATTCCTTCCAGGACTTCTGAGTATACTCAAATATTTTTCTGAGTTTATCTTCTTCCATCCTGACAGAGGAGGCTTTTTCAAGATCATGGAGCTTAATATAAAGATTTTTCTCTTTCGACAGTCTGCCCAACCTGAACTCAAGGTCTTTGAGCTCTGTCGGAGGAGTAAGCCGTTTTAGTTTGATACGGGCTCCTGTTTCATCGATTACGTCAATGGCCTTATCAGGAAGAAATCTGTCCTGGATATATCGATCAGAGAGTTTTACCGAAGAGGTCAACGCCTCCTGAGCTATCTTTACCTTATGATGGGTCTCATAACGGGACTTCAGACCTTCAAGAATATCGATTGCCGTAAGCACGTCCGGCGGCTGTACCTGTATGGGCTGGAAACGTCGTTCGAGCGCCCTGTCTTTCTGTATGTATTTTCTGTATTCATCAGGTGTGGTTGCTCCAATGCACTGAATCTCACCCCTGGAAAGGGCCGGCTTCAGCATGCTCGATGCGTCTATTGATCCTTCTGCAGCGCCTGCGCCGATCAGAGTATGAAGTTCATCAATAAAAAGAATGATATTGTCGGCCTGGACAATCTCTTTCATGACTACCTTCAGTCTTTCTTCAAACTGACCGCGATATTTCGTTCCGGCAATTAATGCCCCCAGGTCAAGGGAGATAATTCTCTTGCCGATAAGAATTTCAGGTATTTCGCCGGAGACTATGCGCTGACAGAGCCCCTCAACGATAGCAGTTTTTCCCACACCCGGCTCACCTATAATTACAGGATTGTTTTTAATCCTCCTGCCAAGGACCTGAAGCACCCGTTCAATTTCGTCTTCCCTGCCGATTACAGGATCCAGACGATTTTCCTTGGCAAGCATCGTGAGGTCTCTGCCGAATTCATCAAGGGCAGGGGTGGTGCTCTTTTTTTCCCTCGCTTGCACGTAGGATTTCATGGAAAGATTAATAGTGAGTTGTCGAGCGCCAAGGAGGTTCGCCCCAAGATTTCTCAGAATCTTACCGGCAATACCTTCATCCTCCCGAATCAGCCCAAGCAGAAGATGTTCACTCCCTATATAATTATGCCCAAGCAGGCGGGCTTCTTCAACTGCCAGCTCAAGCACCTTTTTTGCCCTCGGAGTAAACGGAATGTCTCCAAAACTCAGCAGATTCATTCCTGCAGGCAGATTCCGTTCGATTTCCATCCTCAACTCTTCTATAGTCAGCCCCATCTTCTTTAAAATAGCAACTGGCAAACCGTCTTCCTCTCTCATGATCGCCAAGAGAAGATGCTCAGTGCCCAAGTAATCATTTTGACGCTTCTCAGCCTCTTCTTTTGCTAAAATGATTACTTTTCTTCCTCGTTCAGTAAATTTTTCGAACATTAAATACTCCTTTGTTGAAGCCTTTGCTCTTGTTCATATATTACTGCGATATTTAATGGAAAGTCAATAAATGCTTTTTTTGCAATGAGTTATGGCAGGCTGGATTCAGGCCGTAAAAATAGCCCTTAACAACGGAAGTGACAACATCATTGAATTACAACGCAAAAAAAGAGAAGCTAAAATCGTTTTATAATCTATACGGTTTCAATATTAATGAGGTACTTTGCCGCTACTGTTTCAAGAGTCACAGGTGTTGGTAAAGCCTGCTCCAGTAATCGGAGCGCGTCAAGATCAGTTTTCCACGCAATATCACCAGGAGCAAAAAGACAATAACTGTCCGGCTCATATTGACGGAAAAGCCTGCCTTCCCTGAAATAATAAAATGTATCGCTTACTTCAGTAGGATATGAGCGCATGAAAGGTGGGATATCCGTAGGCTTAAACCACAGTTTAATCTCCCGCTCGGCGTCCTGCGGTACCGCAGATGCATGGATGAGATTGTCCATGCGCTCCCCAATAACATTGCCTTCTGCATCCGTAAGCGGAACAAGAGCCCCCAAGGCACGAATGCATCCGGGCCGCCTTTCACGGGCAACGTGTGGATTGGTCGGACCACAGATATCACGTATCTTTTGAACTGCATCATGTCCCTGATAAACCAGCGCTATCACTCGTCTCCTCCCTGGTTCATCCGGGTAGTGGAGCTGCCCCATGATGTACTCCAGTAGAGAGGGGAAAAAGATTTTTCCGCGGTGTTCAGCGTAATGTTCTTCAGCAAGCAGGTTGCTGACATAAACTATCTTTGCTCCGGCAAAACGCAGGCCTGTGTGAAATTCCGAAAGCAGGGACAGTACGTATCCGGTAAGAGAATTCTTAAGGGCATCCGGCTTAATTAGTACCAGAGTCTGTTCAGTTCCGTCTTTATGTTCCATAAGTTCCTCCAATGCAGACGGCAAAAAACTTGCGCCGTACTGAATAATTTTATGAAATAGTGAAATACCATCTTGCTATCTTACTAATAAACCGGCACTGGCATGATTAATTCATGCTGAATGCCTTACGATATATTAAGCGAAGCAATCATTGACTTAACTGCAGCAGCTGACCTGTTAAACATGCTCATTTCCTCATGCGAAAGTGATAATTCAACGATTTTTTCAATACCCTGTATGCCAAGGACGACTGGAACACCGGCAAAAACACCGTTTAAACCGTATTCCCCCTGCAAAAAAACCGAACACGGCAAGATTCTTTTTTCATCAAACAGAATCGATCTTACCATCTGCACTGAAGATGCTGCAGGTGCATAAAAAGCGCTCCCGGTCTTCAAAAGGCCGACGATTTCGGCCCCACCTGTGCGCGTTCTCTCAATAAGGCGCTCAATTGTCTCCAGATCGAGCAGTTCAGGGATCGGTATACCTTTTATGGTAGTAAAACGGGGCAGGGGTACCATCTGATCACCATGTCCGCCAAGCACAAGGGCTTCGACATCGGCAACAGAAACACCGGCCTCCTGTGCAATAAAGGTTCTAAAACGAGCAGAGTCGAGTACGCCTCCCATGCCAATAATTCGTTCGCGGCTAAAGCCGGAGACCCTTAAGGCAGCATACGCCATAACATCCATGGGATTGGTAACGACAATAATAATGCTGTCAGGTGAATATTGTACTGAGCCTTCCATGACCGATTTGATAACAACTGCATTGGCGTTCAAAAGGTCATCCCTGCTCATCCCGGGCTTTCGCGGAAATCCCGCCGTGATCACGATTATGTCCGATTCTGCGGTATCTTCAAAGCTGCTTGTGCCGATCACCCGTGAGGATGAATTCCAAAGAGGGCAGGCCTCAGTTATATCAAGAGCCTTTCCTTTCGCAATGCCGTCATGAATATCAAAAAGCACGACATCGGCAAGTCCGTCGCGGGCTATCAGTTCAGCTGTTGTGGCGCCTACATTTCCAGCTCCGATGATGGTTATTTTTGCATTCATAGGGCTCGTATTATAGTGCAAGAAAAATAATAATGGCAAGCATAAAAAATGTTCGCCAATCGCTCGATTGATTATCCTTGACTTACTGTTAATTTTTAATATATAAAACGGCGTTATACTGAATATCAGCGCTGAAGGGAAATTAACTGTACCATGAAGGAAATTCGAGTTGCATTCGCCGGGGTTGGTAACTGCGCCGGATCGCTGGTTCAAGGTGTTGAGTTCTACAGGAAAAAGAAGAATAGGGCATCATTATCCGGGTTGATGCATTATAATCTGGGCGGATATCTGCCAGGAAGCATAACCTTTGTTGCAGCGTTTGATATTGACAAGCGCAAGGTCGGCAAACCCCTGCATAAAGCGATATTCAGCAAACCTAACTGTACAATGGCATTCCAGAAGGTCTCTCCAATGGACAATGTCAAAGTGAGTATGGGCCATATTCTGGATGGAGTCTCAGAACATATGGACCAATATCATGAAGATCGGAGATTCATAATTTCGGATACCAGACCCGTTGATGTTGTAAAGATACTTAAGCAGACGCAGACTGATGTTTTTCTGAACTATCTCCCTGTAGGATCAGAGAAAGCAACGGCATTTTATGCCGACGCCTGCCTGAAGGCAGGCGTCGGTTTTATCAATTGCGTGCCTGTATTTATTGCATCCCAAAAATCCTGGGCTGATAAATTTGAGATAAGGGGTGTCCCTCT
>JAGVHR010000239.1 GCA_020056455.1 Thermodesulfovibrionales bacterium | reverse complement strand
TGCTGCCATTTGGGTTCAACGCTTTTAGGATCGTATTTTTCGTCCACGTACAGAGGCCTCCGGTATCTTCAGAAACTCATAAGGATTCTTCAAAATTTGTGCGTTATTATAGCACAGACAATGGTCCGCAAGAGATTGCAGCTCAGACCGGCCCCTGCCTCTTTTCGCACTTGACGACAGGCCGCCGCATGAAACATAATGGAACCTGCCGAAGGAGCGGCTTCATTGAGAAGTGGAAAGTTTGGATCAGACTGAATGAGGTGCGCTTGAGTACAGTCATGAAACAGATCATACTTGCATCTGCCTCGCCCCGTCGCAAGGAACTCCTTTCGCTCATCGGCCTTAAATTCAAGGTCGATGCAGGCTCCTATGAAGAAGACCTCAGTCTCAGGCTCAGGCCGCATGAGCTGGCAAAACACCTTGCCCTCGAAAAGGCCGGAACAGTCTGCCATAAATATAATGACGCACTCGTCATCGCGGCTGATACATTTATTGTTTTCAGAAACAAACTCCTGGGCAAACCACATACGGATGAAGAGGCCCTCAGAATGCTTGCCCTGCTGAACGGGAAGGCGCATGCAGTCATCACAGGATACGCGGTCATTGATACGGCAACAGGCAAAAGCCTTTGCCGGTCAGTCAGGACAAAGGTCTGGTTCAGGAAGATGTCCGGCGAAGAGCTGCAAGCCTATGTCAGGACCGGAGAACCTCTGGATAAGGCAGGGGCCTACGCGATTCAGGGGATGGGTTCTCTGATCGTTAAAAAAATCGATGGGGACTATTTCAACGTAATCGGCCTGCCTCTATCAAGCCTCGCTGCGACATTGAAGAGATTCGGCATCAGAGTTCTCTGACAGGGCTTATCGGAAATATACCCTAAGGCACAGTCTTCACGCCATCTCATTGAGCTGCTGTTCAAACTCTTTGCTCTTTATTTCGAATTCCTCAGTAAGCCCGGCAAGTTCATTAAAGAGGGGATCTATCTTCTGCTGCAGCTCATGGATGTCCTTTGACAGCCGCTGGATATCAACCCCATCGCCTTTTAGTGATGCATCATTCAATGACTTTGTGCCGTGCTCGAGCTTCTTTTCAAGCTTCACTATAAGGTTCTCTATCTCCGTTATCCGCTTCTGGATCGGATTCAGCGCCTTTGACTTGTTCGTGATGATCTCTGCACGCATCTTTCTCAGGTCCTTTCTGTTGACGCCCTTTTCAGCCTTCGGACGCTTTTCAGGTACGCTGTCAACAGATGCCTCATCCTGCCACCCGACCCTGTCAAGAAAATCCTGATACGTGCCTTCGAAAACGCTCACCTTATTGTCATCGAATATCACCAGCCTCTCAGCAACAGCATGGAGGATCATTTCGCTATGGGTAACAATGACAACAGCGCCCTCAAAGGCCTCGATCGCCTCAACAAGAGAATCTATGGACTCCATATCGAGATGGTTTGTCGGCTCGTCCAGAAAAAGCAGGTTGGCAGGACTCACCAGGATCTTGCCCAGAAGGACGCGGCTCTTTTCGCCTCCGGAAAGCACGGATATCTTCTTGAGCGCATGATCGCCGCTGAACATCATGAGTCCGCAGATCTTGCGGCTGACGCCGCGACTGTGATCAGGGTGAACGTCCATTATCTCCTGCTCCACTGTATTGGCCGTATTAAGTCTGCTGATATTTGTCTGGCCGAAGTACGCAAGCTTTGTGGCAGGATGGGGTGTGACCACACCATGCACAGGCTTCAGTTCACCCGCGAGGAGGTTCAGGAGCGTTGTTTTACCTTTGCCGTTTTTGCCCACGATTGCGATGCGGTCTCTTTTCCCTATCACCAGATTAAGGTCTTTGATAAGCTGGTCATTATTGTCAAAGCCGAAGGATACGGTCTCAGCAACAAGAAGCTGCCTGCCGGTAAACGGCGCAGCATTAAAAGAAAAGTCGAGTGTCCTGGAATCGGTCAGCTTTTCAAGCCGCTCATGCCGCTGGAGGGCCTTGATCCTTGACTGCACAGCCTTTGCCTTGTTTGCCTGAGCCCTGAAGCGATTGATAAACTGCTCCACATCCTTGCGCTTCTTCTCATCATTCATCCTTGTCTTCTCATGCACCTCCTCTTCAAGGAGTATCTGTTCAAAGAGCTTCTGCGTAGAACCGGGTATCTTCCGCAGCTTGCAGCGATGGATGACCATGGTATGCGTTGTTACGCTGTCCATGAAATCGCGGTCATGCGTGATAAGGATCAATTCACCCTTCCAGGCCCGCAGTTCCTGTCCCAGCCAGCGGATCGAAACAATATCAAGATAGTTCGTCGGCTCGTCAAGGAGAAGGAGGTTCGGCTCTGAGACAAGCACCTTTGCGAGGTTCAGGCGGATCTGGTACCCACCGGAGAGAGACTGGGGAGATTTTTCGAGATCGTCTTCAGAGAAGCCGAGTCCGCTGAGGATCTTCTTGGCCTTATAGGTCTCATCAATACCGTCCTCGTTAGGCCTGAGACTGAGACAAACCTCTTTGAGTACCGTTTTCCTGGTAAAATGAATGTGCTGCGAAAGATGTCCGATCCGGTAACCCTGTGGAACGCTTATATTTCCTGAGTCAGGATGCTCTTCGTCAAGGATCATCCGGAAGAGCGTTGTCTTCCCTGAGCCGTTTCTGCCGACAAATCCCACCCTCTCGCCCTGATTGATCGTGCAGGTGACGCTGTCAAATATGGTCTGCTTGCCGAATGCCTTGCCAAGATTATTAATCTGTAACATAATTCCCCTCTTGATATTCCGTGATTATGTAAAACGACATGCGTATTATGTTCCTGCTGCGGTGTTTCTGAAGATTTATTCCTGCTGCTGCCGCTAATGCAGACATGTAGAATATAAGAAAAATAGACGATATATCAAGTTCATCTATGATCAATGTCATATCGCCGTACACTTTATTACAGTAAAATCAAATTACTTAATGATTGTCAGAAGTGCTTTGAATTTAACATCGAAATCTTACTATGGAGGTAAAAGCCTGTGTTTATAGCCTTGGTGAACTGGGATAAATGTACAGGGTGTGGGGATTGCATAAACGCCTGCCCGGTAAAGTGTTTTGAGATGTCAGATGGCAAGAGCCTGCCTTATCGGTCGTCCTACTGCATCAACTGCGGTACCTGCCAGGAGGTCTGTCCTGCCGACGCCATAGTAATAAGCATCGGCTGGGGAGGCTAAGCGGAAGGGCGAAAAACTATATCACTCAACATGAATCATATATTAAACGCAAACCATGTCTTCACTGCCAAGACTCGTCACATCCCCGGCAATTTAGTCCTGTCAACACATCCTGTTCCACAGTTTATACCAGCATAGCAACCGTAACGCCTCCTGCTCCCTCGGATGGCTCACCTTGCCTGAACTGCCTGACAAGCGGATGTCCGGTGAGATGTTCCCGCACTGCCCTTGCAAGAGCGCCTGTACCATAACCATGGATGATCGTAACCTCGCGGAAACCGGCAAGGGATGCGTGGTTCAGGAATGGTTCGAGCTTTGAGAGCGCCTCATCAACACGCATGCCGATCAGATTGATTCTGGAAGGAGCCATTTCGTCATGAGCATCCTGCTGCAGAGCCCTACCCTTGCTTTCCGCAAGCTGCCTGCCTTTCTTTATCCGGATGTCAGATACCTGCACAAGTATCTCCTTTGAGCCTGATATCACCTTCACACGTCCAGCCTTTGCCATAATCCCGGAAACTGCACCGTCGTAACCAAGTGACTGCACATAGACCATGTCACCGATATGAACATCTTCAATCCTGAGTGTTCCTGCCTCATCCATGGCATACATTGCCAGCGTTTCAGTTATCTGCTGCTGCTTCAGCTCAACTTCCCTGATCCTGTCCTGGATCTCCTTTTTCTCTCTTTTCTTTATCTCATCCAGTTCAGCCCGCATCTGCCGCTTGATATCAGATACAATATCAAGCGCTTCCCTGTGGGCAGTGGCAAGCATTTCCCTCTTCTTTATCTCTGCCTCTGTTAGCCGCTGCTCTGCCTCTTTGACCTTTACCTCCACCTCTTCATTTTTTTTCTGCAGCTCACTCAGCAATCCCTCATACTCAGCCCTTTTTTCATTCAGATCTGCCATAAGGTTGTCGAGTTCAATCTTGCCGCCGCCCAGCATCTCACGGGCCGTATGTATGATCGCCTCAGGCAGTCCATATTTCCGCGCAATCTCAAGAGCATGGGACTGCCCCGGCTCTCCTGCCCTTAACCGGTACATTGGTGTTAGAGTTTTTTTATCGAACTCCATGGATGCATTCACCATGCCGTCCGTGCGATGCACAAAGCCCTTAATGCCCACAAGATGGGTCGTCGCAAAGACAAGCGCACCGCTCTGCCGCAGGTCCTTCAACACTGCACAGGCAAGGGCCGTGCCTTCGTCAGGGTCAGTGCCTGTGCCGAGTTCGTCAATAAGTATCACCGAACAGCCATCAGCAGTATGGAGGATCTTTGTAATATTCGTCACATGCGCGGAGAATGTTGAAAGGTTCTGTTCTATCGATTGTTCATCTCCCATGTCAGCAAGAAGGGAACTGACTAAAGGAAAGCTTGAAGAAGAATCAGCAGGCACAGGCATACCTGACAGGGCCATGCACAAAAGAAGACCGACGGTCTTTATGGAAATAGTCTTCCCCCCGGCATTAGAGCCTGTAATGACCATGACCGTATCCTGGCCGCCAAGCCGGAGATCAAGGGGTACAACCTTTTCCGTTGCCTCCCTTTTGCTGAATAACAATGTTAAAAGGGGATGCCGGGCGCTTACGAGCCTTATTGCATTGGTAGCCCCTATTTCAGGCACTTCGCACTGCAACCGGTCAGCAAACCCGGCTATGCAGTTCAGCATATCCAGATATACAATTATCTCGAATTCTTCGATTATGCTGTCAGCCCTTTCCCTGACCATGGCAGATATGACACGGAGTATGCGCAGTTCCTCTGCTTTTTCCTCTGCTGCCAGATTTTCAAGCTCGTTTGACACATGGATAATGGCTAAAGGCTCGATAAATGCCGTCTCGCCTGACTTGGATACGTCATGTACCACCCCGGCCACCTGGCCCTTGGAATCCATCCTCACAGGTATGACCCATCTGCCCGCGCGCCTGGTAATGAAGTCGTCCTGGAGAAATAGCGCAACCGACTGGTCCCTGGTCATTTCTTCGAGTTTCTTACGGATGCTCTGCTCCAGTCTTCGCAGCTCACGCCGTATGCGTCCGAGTTCCACAGATGCGCTGTCTTTTATATTACCTTCGGAATCGATTGACCGGCGGATGGAATCAAGAAGGTCAGTATGACCTGTAAGCCGGCTGGTAAGCTCAGGCAGCGCCTTAAGGTCCTCCATCTCAGACACCTGGGCGGACATGTCACAGGCGCTGTCCAGCACAGGCAAAAATGCGGAGAGCTCTCCAGCCTCAAGCACGGCGCCCTGGGGCCGGGCGCGATTTACATAAGGAACGATGTCATGAAACGGCTGTAATCGAAGAAATGCTCCACCCTGTAAAACCCTCCGCATATCTTCAACCTGCCTGAAACGCAACCTGATATCTTCCGCTGCTGAAAGCGGCCTGATATTCAGGACAGCATTTTTTGAAACCTCGCTATGGGCAGATGCCGCGACAAAAGCAAGGAGCCTTCCAAACTCAAGCAGTTCAAGGGTATTATCAGTAATCATCAATGACTATCTTACCCCAACTGCCGGCACTGCTGTCTAATACTACAGCAAATATTTTGGATTTATTTCTCCTCATCGAGTCAGGGCATTATGGCAAAGCCGGCCCTTTTTTTCATCTTTGCATTACATGGATATGCTGCTATAATGGACTCAAAAGAGGAGGCATCAATATGGACAAAATCATTATCGCTGTTGATTTGGGACACTTCAAGGCATACAAGGTCACAAAGGCTGACCTTGAGAGTCCAAGAATAAGCTTGATTGAAAGCTATGATTCGATCGAGGGCCACGGCAAGCTTTCAGACAAGCTGAGCGATGCCGCAGGCAGGTTCGGCATGGGTGGCGGGAAAAACGGTGCCGCAAAGGGATATGGTGAACCGCATAATATTGAGCTTGAGATGGAAAAAAAAACCGCAAGACTTATAGCCAAAGATATTAATGCGATCATCAGAAAAGAGGGCTCCCCAAAGTGGTATCTCGCAGCCGGTAAAGAAATCAACGGTCAAATACTTGAGAACCTCGATACAGTTGCAAAGTCAAATCTTGCCGGTAACATATTGTCAAACCTGACCAAAACAGACAAATCAGATATCATGAAGCACTTTGGAGTTGAATAGCGAAAGAATTTATCCTATTGCAGCATTCGAAGCCGACAATCCTCAAATCCTTTCAAGGCAATATGATTTATTCAGGGGCCTGAGCATGGCAATCAGGAGTTCACTTGCAGTTGTATCCGGCTATTGGCTTCAAATGCAGCCGCAAGGGCCTTCAAGGTATTGCTGCAAAAGGCTTTTCGGCCTGACGTCCCCGAATGCTGCATGGTTTTTATGCAACTGCCAGGTTTAGTGGACTTTGTAAAAGAGATACTCGACATCATTGCCAGTTCGGCGGCGCAGACCGTGGTTAGGGCACAGGGCAGCGTCTCGGGATAGGCGGTAGCAGGAGACTCGCAGTGAAGATAATAGAATACAGCGACCTGGATACCTCCCGTGTGGCGGCCCAGTATAAAAAAATATGCCGGTTTCTTGAAAACGACGATCTGCGCTCAGCAGAGGTAAAGAAGCTCGGCGAGCATGATCTTTACCGTGCGCGGCTGGATGATACCAACCGTGTTCTGTTTAGGATGTATACCCATAACGGGGAGCGCTGTGCCCTTATGCTCGAAGTGGTCCTGAATCACGCCTATGACAAATCACGGTTCATGCGCGGCGCTAAAATTGACGAAGCAAAGATACCGGTTATTGAATCTGCGGAATACGCAACAGCGTGTCTGCCTGAACTGCCGTGGCTTAACACATCGAACCCCCGCTTTCACCTGCTGGATAAGATCATTTCCTTTGATGAGCGGCAGGAGGAGATATTCGGGCTTCAGCCTCCTCTTATCATCATCGGGCCTGCAGGCAGCGGAAAGACGGCCCTCACCCTCGAAAAACTAAAACACGCCCAGGGACAGATCCTCTATGTAACCCTTTCGCCCTATCTTACGGAATATGCGCGGAATCTCTACTACGCGCATCACTATGAAAACGAAAAACAGGAGATATCCTTCCTCTCTTTTGCCGAACTCCTTGAGACTGTCCGTATACCAGAGGGCAGGGAAGTCACTTTCCGGACCTTTGCCGGATGGATCATGCGCTTCCCTCGACATCTGCGTGTTTCAGACGCGCACACGCTGTATGAGGAATTCAGAGGCGTCATTACCGGCGCCCCCGCTGACCGGGCATTCATGGGCCGCGAGGAGTATCAGGGCCTTGGTATCAGACAATCCATATTCCCGGACAGCGAACGGCCTGCTGTTTATGATCTTTTTGAAAAGTATCTCATTTATCTAAAAGAAAACAGGCTGTATGACCCCAATATCCTGTCGCATCAGTACCTTGATCTGATAAAGCCGTCCTATGACCTTGTGGTCGCCGATGAGGTACAGGACATCACCAACATCCAGCTTCGGCTCATCCTTAAGAGTCTCAACAAGCCGGGGCAGTTCATTCTTTGCGGGGATTCCAACCAGATCGTTCATCCGAACTTCTTCTCATGGGCCGGCCTGAAATCCATGCTCTACTTATCGGAGGAGGCTGATTCCCGGCGCTTGTACCACATCCTTCATGCCAATTTTAGAAATGCCGGGGCGATCACCGATCTGGCCAATAATCTCCTGCGCATCAAGCAAAGGCGCTTCGGGTCTATTGACCGTGAGAGCAATTACCTTATGAACAGTATGCCGGGCAATGCCGGAGAGGTGGTCTTTGCTGAGGACTCGCCGAAGATAAAGAGCGAGCTCAACCAGAAAACGCGCCTTTCAACGCGTTTTGCCGTACTCGTAATGCGTGAGGAGGACAAGGATGAGGTGAGGCAGTTCTTCTCAACTCCTCTGCTGTTCAGCATACACGAGGCCAAGGGACTCGAATATGAAAACGTCATCCTCGTTAACTTCATCTCCGGACAGCGGGCCAACTTTCAGGAGATAGTCCGGGGGGTGGCGCCTGGTGACCTTGAAGGGGCCCTCGACTATATGAGGGCCAAAGATAAATCCGACAAATCCCTTGAAATTTATAAATTCTACATCAATGCGCTCTATGTGGCGATTACCCGCGCGGTCAGACAACTGTATATTGTCGAAAAAGATACCGGACATGCCATGGCACAGTTGCTCGGTTTTGGACAGGCACGGGATGCTGTTGACCTGTCTGCCCAACAATCGGGCAGGGATGAGTGGCAGGCGGAGGCGCGAAAACTTGAACTGCAGGGCAGAAAAGACCAGGCAGAGGATATTCGCAAGCGGCTATTAAGTACCGCTGAGGTGCCATGGGTTGTGCTATCTTCCGATAAGCTGTCAAAACTGCTCGACCGTGCCTTTGATCCGCGTGAGATCTCACAAAAGCCCAAAAAAGCGGCCTTTGACTATGCGTTTATCTACGGCGAACCCGGTATTTTAGAACACCTGTACCGGGCAGGCTACGGTCAGGCAAAGACGCTGTTTGCCGAGCACAAACGATATGAGAAATCATCAGAGCCGCCAATACTGTTTTTAAATCGTGAGCGCTATGACCAAGAAGGCATTGCCTTACGAATACGCACCTTAAAGCCCTACGAAGGAAAGTTTTATAAAGACATACTTCAGTCCTGCGAGAAATATGGCATCGACCATCGCACACCCTTTAATTTTACCTCGCTTATAATGGCAGCCATTGCTGGGAATATCAAACTGGCTCAGGCCCTGATGGAGGCCGGCGCCGATCCTGAGACCACAGACAATTACGGACTCACGGCATGGCATCATGCCCTTTACAGGGCCATGCGGGATAAGGCCTTTGCAGCGGATTTCATGCCTCAGTTCCATGAGCTTCTTGCTCCGGTGAGCCTCAGCATCAAGATGGATGACCGGCTTATCAAGATCGACAACCACTTGGGTGAGTTTATGCTCATCGCCCTCGCTATAATTTATACCCGGATAATAGTGAGCACATCCTATATCAGGGGGATAACTGCAGCTGACCTTGCGAAACTGCTGGCGCATATTCCGGACAGTGTTATTCCCTCATATCGCAGGAAGCGGCAATATATATCCGGCCTGTTGTCGCGTAACGAGACCGAAAGCACTAATGAATACAGTCGCAAACTGTTCGCACGGATTACCCACGGTCACTACATCCTGAATCCGGCAATGCAGATTAAAAAAGGCGAGGAATGGGTAAGCATACTCGACGTTATCAATCAGCCGCTCCTTGAGCGTACCTGTCTGGGCATCAATAATAACGCCATCACCATATTCAGGGGATCGAGGCATGAATATTTCTGATAGTACAGGGGACGTCTGTGGTCAGTGCAGGGCCGCAGCAGCATCGGCATTGCCCTTTCTCATGAAAATAATCAGCGGCAGGATCAGGACCATAAAAAGACTCAAAAGAAAAAAGGCATCGTTAAAAGAGATCATGGATGCCTGCCTCACAAGTTGCCCGTAGATCGTCGCGTCAGCAGCTGTCTGTGACAGAGTGCCGGCGCCCTTGAGAGTGAAGGTCTGCTCAACCGATTGCCTGGCAATCTGATATGTCCTGTCAAAAGGGGTGAGGTTCCCGACCAGATGGGCCTGATGAAACTGCGCGCCTCTCGCGATCACTGTAGTCACAAAAGCTACTCCGAAACTCCCGCCAAGGTTCCTGAGCAGGTTGTATATGCCTGAGGCGTTTGCCATCTCCTCCTTTCTGATACCTGACATTGTAAGCGTTGTAAGAGGGATAAAGAGAAAACCCATGCCGACACCTAAAACAATTCTTGGCCAGATGACAGTATTGAAATCAGCCTGAAGATTGAACTGTGACATGAGATAAGTCGAATAAGCCGATACGGTAATGCCAAAGACAAGCAGTGCCCTGGGATTGATTTTTGTTACAAGTCTGCCGGCAACCGGCATGGCGACAAGCGTGGCAATACCGCCCGGGCCCAACACCATGCCGGCAAGCGTAGCGCTGTACCCCATGAGAGTCTGAAGGTAGATGGGCAGGAGCACAATGCTTCCAAACAGGTTAAAAAAGGCAAAAAACATAACAAGACTGCCTGTGCTGAATGAAATATTTCTAAAAGTCCGAAGGTTGACAATAGGATGCTCCGCAAAAAATTCGTTGACTACAAACAATATAAGAGATGCCGAGGAGATTGTCGTAAGCCAGATAATGAACCCGGACTCAAACCAGTCTTCGGTCTGACCCTTATCAAGCACAATCTGGAGGCAGCCGAGGCCGATTGCCAGAAACGCAAGCCCACGGTAGTCTATCTTCATCTTCATCCGTTTCATATACGGAGGATCGGCAATAAAGGCCATGACCATGAAAATGGACAGAATGCCGATAGGGATATTGATAAAAAAAATCCAGTGCCAGGACCAGTTGTCAGTGATCCACCCCCCGAGCAGCGGCCCGATGATGGGGCCGAACATGATACCCACACCGAATATAGCCATTGCCATGCCGTGCTGCCTATGTGGAAACGTCTCAAGAAGTATGGACTGCGATATAGGCTGAAGCGCTCCGCCACCGATGCCCTGGAGTATTCTGAACAAAACCAGGCTCTGAAGACTCCAGGCAACTCCGCAGAGCAGGGAACTGAGGGTAAAGAGCGAGA
>JAGVHR010000021.1 GCA_020056455.1 Thermodesulfovibrionales bacterium | reverse complement strand
GCGCGGAGCCGACCTGTTTGCCTGCCTCATCGTAGGCAGCGGCAAGCCAACCCTCGTGCGTAACATATGGCCGACATCTCAAATGATGCTGAAGAGCGGCCCGGAATCGTCAGAGTCTTCGGCGAGCCTGAGACGTTCACAGTTGCAAACAAATCATCACAAGCCGGACAGGGGCGTTAAAATGGCTTGCAGCAACACCTTAAAGATATTTCCAGCTGCCCTTGAATTCATCTATCTCGGCAATCAGATTTCCGAAAGCACTGCAGACTTCAGAAATCAAAACGAATACCCTCAGACTTTGCCACGAGCCAGGTGAAACGCTCCTTTTCAAGAGAGAACTTCATATGCAGAGGTTTGGCAGCATCTCCGATAATATACCCAGTGTCGCTGCCTGCGCTTGCAATAACCCTGATATCCAGCTCTGCTGAGGCCGTGTTATCCTTTATCTCAATTCTGGTGATCTCATATTCCACTTTGATCTGCTCCAGGCGCTGAAATGCTCGAAGTATGCCAGCCCTGATATATAGATATGTCATGCCGTATTCATCCGTGTAGTTGAACGAGACCTTTGCGATAATATCGTCTATCTTTTCTTTCTCTATCGCCTTTGCACCTTCTTTGAATAGTTTTCTGATCCTGCTTTCGTCAGTAGGCCAGAGGAGATATATGATGACAGGGGCGACGATCAGCGTGACAAGCAATATTATCTTTTTTCGACTCATGATGTTGCAGAAATTATTGCATCTCCAATGACTTTCAGCATCTGCTGGAGATTTTCGCTGCTTATGCTCAGAGGCGGCATGATCACAATGACATTCCCAAGAGGCCTGATAAATACTCCGTTGTCCATGGCATGTAATGCCACTTTCCAACCCATTTTATCTTCCCAGGCATAGGGCGCTTTAGTCTGCCTGTCCTTAACAAGTTCTACACCTGCCATGAGTCCCTTGACTCTGACATTCCCAACGTGCGGAAGAGATTCCATCTCTCCAAGCCAGTTTTCAAGAAGCGCTGCCTTTGGGGCCATATTCTTAAGTGTTTCTTCTTTGTCAAAGATATCGAGACATGCGAGCGCTGCGGCGCAGGCAAGGGGATTGCCGGTATAGGAATGTCCATGGAAAAAAGTCTTCAGGTCTTTGAATTCCCCGAGGAATGCCCTATAAATTTCCTCTGTTGCAAGAGTCGCTGCAAGCGGCAGATACCCGCCTGTTATGCCCTTGGAAAGACATATGATATCAGGCACGACCTCTTCGTGCTCACAGGCAAACATCTTCCCGGTTCTGCCGAATCCGGTTGCAACCTCGTCTGCAATGAGCAGGACGTTATATTTTGTGCAGAGTTCGCGGACCTGTCTCAGATACCCTGCCGGAGAAATAATCATGCCTCCGGCAGCCTGGACCAGGGGCTCGATGATTACGGCCGCTATGTCCTGGTGATGCCTTTGAAGAATTTCTTCCATCCTCCTGATACAGAAAAGGCCGCAATCAGGGTATTGCCTGCCGTCTTCGCACCGGTAGCAGTAAGGCGAAGGCGCTTTGTACGTCTTGAAAAGAAGCGGCCCGAACGTTTTATGAAATATGTCAATACCTCCGACGCTCACAGCCCCAAGGGTATCTCCATGATAGGCGTTATTCAGTGATAAAAAAGAAACTTTATGTTTTTCGCCCATAAGCTGCCAATACTGAAATGCCATTTTGAGCGCGACCTCTACTGCAGTGGAACCGTTATCCGAATAAAAAACCCTGCTCAGTGACAAGTCAAACAGATAGACAAGCTTCTCAGCAAGCCGGATTGCCGGCTCGTTGCTCAGCCCAAGCATGGTGCTGTGGCTGATTCGGTCCACCTGGGCCTTTATCGCATCGTCGATCTCTTTTTTCCTGTGCCCGAAGGTATTTACCCATAGCGATGAGACACCGTCTATATACCACTTGCCGTAAATGTCCCTGATAGAGCTATCCCGGCCTTCAGTGATAACAACCGGCGTTCCCTCTTCCCATTCCTGCATCTGGGTAAAGGGGTGCCAAATATGCCTCCGGTCGGCGTCTTCGAGATGTTTTATGTTGTTTTGAAGATTCAATCCCTGACCTTCTCTTTCCCGCTGCCACGGAGGAAATAAAAGGCAAGACCAGGAAGACTGCCGGCAAATATGGAAACAAACCATGCAAGGGAAATCGAAGTGGCAGTTTCAGCCTTGATTCCGATAATGCCGAGCAAAAGCACAAAAGAGACCTCTCTGACGCCAAGCCCTGAGATCGATACCGGCAGCGACGTGATAGTTATGATTATAGGCAGAAAAATCGCAAGAAGCCTTAGGGGCACCGGCTCACCCATACCGTAAGCAAGGATGAGTACGCTGCAGAAGTTCAGAGACTGTATTACGACTGAAATGGCGAACGCCTTTGCAAGCGCAGACTTGCGCCCTCTGAGCTCTGAAAAATAATCATGGGCCTCTTCCATAAACCTGAATCTCTTTCCTGCTCTGAGCCCGAAAAATAACACACTGACAGCGACAAAGACAATAAAGATCAAGGGCATCAGCCATCTGTAAGGAGAACCACCAAAGGCATTCAGACTGAAGGGCAAGGCAGTGATTCCAATGGCTGTCAGGCTGGCAAAACCAATGTATCTGTCCATGAATACAGAGGCCAGGGTAAGGCCTATCTTTTTTGCGTCCTTATTCAAATAATACGCGCGCACCGCGTCACCGCCGACAACGCCAGGCAGAAAGCCGCTAAAAAAAGCTCCTATCATGTAGAGTGAAAAAAGGTTGCCGAATGTATAGCGGCCCGGCAGGAGGAGCCTCCAGCGCATGGTGGAAAGGGCCTGAGCAAAGATATAAAGTCCTGATGCCGCCGCAAACAACAGCAGCCCGGCATTTTTCAGAATATGAAGGACCTGCCCCATATCAGCCTTCATGGATATGGCATAAAAGGCCAGCGAAGTGACTGCCAGTTTGAGGGTGAAGATGATCGCCTTATTTATAGCCAGGGCCTATGACCTTTTTGATTACGTAGATCGGTTTTTTCTGGGTTTCGTGATATACCCGGACCAACATTTCCCCAAGCAGCCCCATGCCGATGAACTGGATCCCTACGATAATGAGTAGTGCTCCTAACAGCAGAAGCGGTCTTCCACCGATGTCTTTCCCCAGAAGGAGCTTCTCAACTGCCAGGTAAAATGAGATGAGGGCCCCGATCATACCGCTTGCCAGGCCGATGGGGCCGAAGAACTGCAGGGGTTTGGTCGAAAAGCTCTGCAGAAACTTGACGGTTATCAGGTCAAGCACAACCTTGACAGTCCTTGATATGCCGTATTTGGATTTCCCCCTCATCCTCGGATGGTGCATTGTCTCAACCTCTGCAATACGCACGCCGTACCAGCTTGCAACCGCAGGAATGAACCGGTGCATCTCGCCATACAGCTTAAGGTTTTTGATTACATCTCGTTTGTATGCCTTAAGCGAGCAGCCGTAATCATGAAGATTGACGCCTGTAACCCTGCTGATAAGCCAGTTAGCCATAAGAGAAGGGAGTCTCCTCGAAAGAAAGGGGTCCTGCCTCCTCTTTCTCCAGCCGCTTACCAGATCATAGTCCTTCATAAGTTCAATAAGTTTGGGGATGTCCTGAGGGTCGTTCTGCAGATCTCCGTCCATGGTTATGATGATATCTCCACGGGAATAGTCAAAACCTGCTGCAAAAGCTGCGGTCTGACCGAAGTTTCTTCTGAGGCTCAGCACAACAGTCCTGCTGTCGCGGGCCTGGATATCAGAAAGCAGCTTCAGAGTGCTGTCAGTGCTTCCGTCGTCTATGAAAAGGAGCTCATAATCCGCGCCAAGAGCGTCAAGTACCGACTTGAGCCTGTCATACAGTTCATGAACATTTTCTTCTTCATTATATAGGGGCACTACTACGGATATGGTCATCAATATTTTTCTATGGGTCTGGATTCAAAACCTTTGAAATCATAACATGTAGCCACCGTAAATTTCATTTTCTTCTTATTTTTTGTAGTGGCTGTTATGACCTGCCTTTCGCAGGAACCAAAGGCGCTGCTTATTTCGGCAGGCAACCCTCTGTCTTTTGCCCTTATAAAAAGGGCGTTCTGCCCCTTCAGGCCTTCAAACCCCGGCCAGAGGTCATACTGGTTCATTCTTCTGCCGGTATTTGCGCAATAGGTTACGGGATTGTTTTCCATATAAAAGGCGAGCTCGCTTGTAACCTGATATTTATCCGAAAAAACAAAGGCAGGACCCTTAAGTGATAACTCTTTATACCTGTTGCTTGCCTCCCTGCCCAATTCTCTCCAGCCGGCAAGCCTCATGGAGGGGTCCAGCTTTTCAGGCAGATGAAGCGCTGAGGGGAAATGCGCAAAAACCGTAACTATCAGAGCAAGGAAAACTGCGGCAACGGCTGAAATGCGAAGGCGCCTGCTGAGATCCTCCCATCCGCTGATATAAACAGCTGAAAAGGCAACAAGCGCTGTGATGTATCCGGTCATGGCCCAATTGGCCTGCACCTTTCCCTGGAGACTTTTGAGAAGGAAAAAAACAATTATCGGCATGGAAAACCATAAGAGAAACGAGCCCTCCCGCGTGGCTCTCACCTTCCTGAGCCCGGCCAGAGACATCACGAAAAGCAGCGGGGTGATGACCCCAAGTTGCGATCCGATAAATTCTCCGAAGCTGCCCACAGAGATGGCCAGTCCGCCTTGCAGATTGGCCTGGCCTGCGGTATGCCTCAATGTTACCCAGTCGTGCACCGCGTTCCAGTAAATCACCGGGCTGAAAACCACAAGGCTGACAATACCCGCCAGATAGGGGCCGGGTGTCCTTAAGTGCCGTCTCTCATCTTTACGGAAAAATAAATAAAGAAATGCTGAAAGAGGAAAAAAGGCCATAGTGTATTTTGTCAGAAGCCCAGCGCCGACAGAAATACCAGTGAGCAGCCAGGCAGACAGCGGAGGTTTATCTTCCCTGACAGCCCGATGAAACAGATAAAGTGAGAGTATCCAGAAAAATACCAAAGGAGAATCGATAGTTAAGATCATACCAAAGATCGAAAAGAGCGGGACAGCCTGCGGAAGAAGCGCTGAGGCGATGCCGGTCCGCTCATCATAAAGATCTTTTCCCAATCTGAAGAGCACAACGCTGCTGAGCGCGGAAAAGATAACTGCAAATATCCTGACGCCCAAAACCGTATTGCCGAATATGGAAGTCCCTATATATATGAACCAGGCGATTGCCGGGCCTTTCGAATAGTAGCTCCAGTCAAGGCGCCTGGACCATTCCCAATAATGGGCCTCGTCAGGAGTAAGGTCAAAAGGGCCGGTCATTATTAATGAAACGCGGAAAAAACTCAGCGTCAGAAGCATGGGGAAAAGAGCCTTTTCATAGGTCTTGTTCCTGAAGCTAATTATCACCCTTCGATAAACCCAGCTTGATATGTATGCTGCGCCTGTCCCAAGGATTACTCCTACAAGCACATCTGAAGGATAGTGGACACCGACATATACCCGGGAAAACGCTATAAGCATTGCGACTGTAATGAAAAAAGGGCGCAGGCTGTTTCTGAGTAAAAGTGTCATGGTCATTGCAAAGGCAAAGGCATTCGATGCGTGGCTTGAAGGAAAGGAGTAGGCCTTGCCGCACCCAACGAGAAGATGGACATTATCGAGCGCAGAGCAGGGCCTTTGCCGCATCGCAAGATCCTTGACAATGTGACCGGCGGCATCAGCAAAGGCTATGGACAACAGCCCGGCTATCAGCACAGGCCAGATCTTTTTCTTTTCCTTTAGAAAAAGAAGGAGTATCAAAGGGAGAAAAACAAACGGCGCCTCTGAGGTAATAAACGGCATGACCAGGTCGAAAAAAGAATTCCGCATCCCCTGGTTGATAAAGAAAAAAACAGAGATATCGATCTCAGCAAGGCCCATTCAGCGCATCCCTGTAGACAAACATAGTGAAATCATAATACATCCTGTCATGCCTCAGCGAGACATATGGCGAGAGGTTCCGGACAGCAAAAGTGAAGAGCTCATCCGGAGCTGTATAGTGAAGCTCAAAATCCTTCTGAGGGTCCAGTGCGGATAAAGCGTTAAAGGCCAGGCCCTTGCGGCAATATTGAAAAAGTCTGACAAGCGTTTCCCTAATGGTCTCATCAAGGCCTGATATCCTCAGGTTGAATACACCGCACAGAAATATATAATCGAACTGCTCCTCAATAGTGTCTTTGTCCATATCAAAGACCCTGAACCGGTCCGATGGGAATTTCTTCTGCGCCAGAGCTATAAGCTTCTCATTGATATCATATCCCGTATAATCAACAGCAATCCCCTTTTCCCTGAGAAACTGCAGCAAATCCCCTTTCCCGCAACCGAAGTCAAGAATCTTTGCGCCCTCAATCCTGCCTATATCAAGAAGACCCTGATAGTGCCGCAGTTGCCCCTGCGCAGACCATCTTACAGCCTCAGGCCTGTCTCCATGCAGCATTAGATTCCTGTTGAAAAAAGAAACGATGTATTCCCTGGAAAGCTCGTCCATGATGTCAGAAAATTATCGCAGGCTCACTACGAAAAACTTTGGGACACAGGAAACCGCAGATGTTTCTCAAAACCCGCAGTATCAGCAGCAGTTAAACCCTGCCATAAAAAAATCTCCCTCCATCCTTTTTTTCCAGCTCACAGAAGCTCTGCGGCAGGTAACCGGAAGTTCAGAGTTGATATGGATAAGATCGTTTTCAGAAAGGTTATGATGTGTCTCAAGGCAAAATCCGGACCCGCTGATATCAGTCACGACCCCATTGAAGACCTTAGGCTGAGATGGCAGCGAATAAGTTATATTGATAAGCACAGGCTCCCGTTTTTCTTTTCGCGGAACACCGATGGGCGCTGAAAGGGGCATTCTCTCCTCGCACTCGCAAATCCAGTCGGAGAGTTCCGACAGATGAAAAGGTTTTCTGAAGGTCCTGCATCCCAACTTGCTGAAATTCAGGATCTCCGCTTCTTCGATAAAACCTGAGGCAATGGCCTTGTTTCTGATATCGAGCTTGCAACCCTTTTCCATCTGGCGCTTCAGCAATTCAGCGCCGTTCATTCCAGGCATTTTAAAGTCGGTAATGATGATGTCGGCGCAGGGTTTCTCATTGTGACAGCGGCGCCCATTATTGCCGAAAACAGGGCAGACAACGGGCGTATTAAAGGTCAGGACCTCATACCCCTTAAAAGACAGAAACCTTTCGAGCATATCCAGAATGATCTGCTCGTCGTCAAAAATAATAGCTCTACGTTTTCTCAAATCCTTCTCCTAATAAAAGTGAACATATAATACCTCTCTCCCTATCCCTATCCCCAAGGGGCGAGGGAACTCTTTAAATTCCACTCCCTTGAGGGGAGGGGACTAAAGGGAGGGTAATTGATAATTAGCATGCTCTGTTGTGCTCCCGAATAGTCGGGATATGGATAGTCGTAATTATACCCTATAGTCGCGAAAGTTAGTCAAGCAAGGCATGGGTGGGGTGGTTATATTGCCCAAATTGACTGCCGTCCTTGTCAGAGGTTATCATACGATCCATGCTTTCACCGGAAAAACAGCTTGAGATCATCAGGCGCGGCGCTGTCGAGATCATCAGCGAACAGGACCTTCTGAAGAAGCTCGAAAGGTCCTTTAAGGAAAACCGGCCACTCAGGATAAAGGCCGGTTTCGATCCCACTGCTCCAGACATTCACCTCGGACATACAGTGCTTCTGGAAAAGATGCGGCAGTTCCAGGACCTTGGTCATAAAGTGACATTCCTCATCGGCGATTTCACGGGCATGATAGGCGACCCCACAGGCAAGAATGAGACTCGAAAAATCCTGACAAAGGACATTGTTCTGAAAAACGCGGAGACCTACAAAAACCAGGTGTTCAGGGTGCTTGATCCTGAAAAGACAGAGGTGAGGTTCAACAGCGAATGGCTTGAAAAAATGAGCGCCATTGAGGTTGCCCAGCTTGGGGCCTTTGAGACTGTAGCGAGGATGCTGGAACGGGAAGACTTCAAAAAACGGTTCAGGGGCGGGCAGCCGATCAGCATACTGGAGTTTTACTACCCGCTTTTCCAGGCCTATGACTCTGTTGCGCTGAGATCAGACCTCGAACTTGGCGGCACTGACCAGAAGTTTAACCTGCTCATGGGAAGGTCCATTCAGAGGGCAATGGGCATGGAGGAGCAGATCGTGCTCATGATGCCGCTTCTTGAAGGTCTCGATGGCGTCAATAAGATGTCAAAGAGCCTCGGCAACTACATCGGCATTAATGAGCCTGCCTTTGAGTATGTAAACGGCGAGCTTGCAGGCATGTTTAAAAAGGTTATGAGTGTGCCGGACAGCCTGATTGAAAGATATTTCGAGCTCCTGAGCCGCATATCAGTGGGGACGTTCAAAGAACTGAAAGATGGCCTGAAAACCGGCACAAAAGACCCCAGAGACGCTAAAAAAGCGCTGGCCATAGAGCTGGTGACACGCTATTGCAGCGCTGAAGAAGCTGAAAAAGCGCTGGGAAAATATCATGCAGTTTTTGAAGAAAAAGACCTCAGTGACCTTGAGGCGACCTTCCCTGTCCTGAACATCTGCGCTGGCAGCTCCGAAAACTCAACCTGGCTCCCTCAGGTCATGAAAGAAGCCGGGCTTGTGAAAGGCACCGGAGAGGCAATGCGGCTCATCAAACAGGGCGGGGTAAAGATAAACGAGTCTGCGGTCTCAGATTCCTATATGAAACTCTCCCCCGGAGAGCATATCATAAAAGTCGGCAAGAAGAAGTTTTATAAAATCATCGTAAGCAAATAGACCATGCTCACCACCTATGATATAATCCTGAAACTCTTCCTCGGAACTCTTCTTGGCGGCATCATCGGATTTGAACGCCAGACTCATGGCAGGCCGGCAGGGTTCAGGACCCAGCTTCTTGTCTGCGTCTCATGTGTGCTTCTCATGATCATTTCAGAAGGCTATTACCGGCAGGGCGCCTTGTCCCCTGAACTCATGCGCATTGACCCAACGAGAATCGCCGCAGGGGCCATGACCGGAGTTGGTTTTTTGGGCGCAGGGGTCATACTCAAGACCGGCGCATCCATACAGGGGCTCACAACAGCTGCCTGCGTTTGGATAGTCTCTGCAATCGGCCTTGCCATAGGGGCAGGCCAGTATGTTGCCGGTATCGCAGGCTTCATTATCACCTTTGTCTCTCTCTGGCTCCTGCGCATCCTTGAGACGAGAATGCCGATGACTGTCTATAAGTTTGTGACTCTTGTGACAGACAATACCGGAGATGAAAAAACTGTTCGCAGGATTTTTGAGGAACATGCTTTTGAGATAACCAAAATGGATTATGTGATAGCCTTTCCGGAAAAGGAAAGGATTTTCATGTTCACTATTGCCGGGAAGCACAGTACTCAGATCGGGCAGATTATCGAGACCCTCTCGGGAATGAGTTTTGTCACAAGAGTTGAGATAAGAAGTTAGAGCGGGGGGATTTCAATGATGATGGCCGTGCTCTGAGTGGCCGCCGGAGATTATGTAAACTGCATCTGAATCACCCCTGTTTTCAAGCCGGCATGTCTGCTCACCTTCAAGCCGGATCGCAGAGCCTTCTTCAAGCATACCCACAAAATGGCCGGTGACTGAAAAATTGCCTCTTGCAGCGAGAAGCAACTCCTCATGCCCTTTACCCGGCCTGATTTCCCGCGCCTTTTCTCCGGGTTTGAGCATGCCGTAAATCATGTAGCAGGCATGGGAGCCTGTATCTTCGCTGCCGAAAACATATTCGCCTTTGCTCGTTATTGCCTTGTCTTTAAGACTTAATTTTTTCATGAAGCATTGCCTCCTGGTATGCGATCTTTTGCCATTTGCACCATGCCGTAGACTTTCAGATCAATTTGGTTGCCCTGGTCCCTCAACTCTTTCAGCCTCTCCGGAAGGCCGGCCAATGGTACAAGTATGACTTCGATATCCTCGGTCTCGTCTCTTCTGCCGATGCCGGTATAGGTAAGGCTGGTGGCAACATAGACAGTGAGTATCTCAGAAGATGCCCCTGAAGACATGGGGCCGTCTGTCAGAAAACAGACCTCACCTGCCGCATACCCTGTTTCCTCTGTCAGCTCCCTGCGCACAGCGTCCTCAAAAGACTCTCCCCTGTCAACGAGCCCGGCAGGCAGCTCAACAACAAAACCGTTGATCGGCGGTCTGAACTGCCTTACGAGGACCACCTCATGATTGTCCGTAAGCGGCACAATACCGATAACTCCGTCACAGTTCACACGCTCAACAGCCTCCCAGTCGCGCGGCTCCACAGTGTTGGATGAATTGCAACGGGCCGCGTAATTGATGAGAACAGCACGCAGAAACTTTCCTTCCCATAAGGTCTTTTTGCTGATCAAAGCCATGGGCTACCTGCAGAGAGCAGACGCTTTTTGGAACAGGGCATCCATGTTCCTGGTCTCCTCAGTAATCCGCGCCAGCACTTCTGCCAGTTCAGCTTTGCCCTGGGCCTTTGCCCTCTCAGCCCATTCGGCATAATTCCTTGCGTGATCAATGTTATGTTCTGCCCAGTGCTCAAGCAGATGCCTGAGTTTTTCGATATCATTCATAGGGTCCTCCTTATTGGGTTTATTATAGCCTGTCTTCTGTAACGACAACGGCAATTCCAGATTGTTTTCTTCAAGCAGGGTCTTGTCAGTCAGTATCTGCTCAACCGGCCCATCGGCAACAACCCTGCCCTCCCTTACAACCAGGCACCTTTCGCAGACATCCAGTATGAGATCGAGGTCATGAGATGCAACGATTTTTGTATGGGTAAAGGTCCTGAGCATATTGATCAGGCCCCTTCTGGACTTCGGGTCAAGGTTCGAGGCCGGCTCGTCCATGACGAGAATATCAGGGTGCATGGCCAGGACCGAGGCAATTGCAACCGCGCTTTTCTGACCACCTGAAAGATGATGGGGCGGCTTGTCCCTGAGCAGCCGGCAGCCCGCAATCTCCATGGCCTCCTGCACCCGCTTTTCAACAACCTCCGGCTTCAGGCCGAGGTTAATCGGACCGAAAGCAATATCTTCAAAGACCGTGGGCATGAACAACTGGTCATCAGGGTCCTGGAATACAACCCCTACCTTTTTTCTAATCTCCTGACGGGTGTTCTTTGTGAGTTGGTGGTCACCGATTGTTATCAGGCCCGAGGAAGGAAGCAGGAAGCCGTTCATCTGCATCAGGATCGTGGATTTACCTGCGCCGTTGGCCCCCACGATTCCGACAGCTTCTCCATGTGTTATCCTGAACGTTATGTCCCGGAGGGCCATCGTCCCGTCAGGATAACTGAAAGAAACCTTGCTGAAATCTACAATATGATGGCTCATGCAATAAGCCTCTGCACAAACAGCCCAAGCATTTCAGTAATATTAAAAAAACGAAGCACAACGAGAAAGATCATTGCCATGAAGATAAAAGCTGCATCTGACAGCTTAAGGCTATATTGTTTTATGGAAGGAATTTTTCCGGTAAAACTCCGGGAAAGCATGGACTGGTATATTCGCTCCGCCCGCTCTACAGTCCTGATAAAAAGCAGCCCGACAAGACGGACAAAGACCTTGATGCCGGCGCCCTGAGAGCCAAAGGTTCGCAGGTCCCTTGCCCTGGACATGCGCATCGCCTCCTCCATGAGCACAAAGATATAGCGGTATAAAAAGAGGAGCTGGGAGGTGAAGAGCGCCGGCACGCCGAGCCGCTGCAGGGCGCTGCAGATGCCGTTGAAAGAGGTCGTTGCGATCAGCAGGAGCGCGGCACTGATGGTGAGCGTAAACTTTATCATGATCGAGAGAAGGGATAACCAGCCTGCTGAAATATGGATGTTGCGCCAAACGACAACTGTCCCTGTATCAAAAAGAGGATTGAATATCCCAATGAAAAGAGCGAATGGAGAGACAAAGAGCACCTTCTTCATAATAAACAGAAACGGCGTGTCGCTCAGGGTAATCAGAAGGACCGGGAAAATGAAAAAAGGGATGAGGGATATGATTTCATACTTGGGATAGGATATGACAGTGATTACGAAGAGCATGGTAATGATAACCTTGCCCCGTGGCTCAAGCCTGTGAACAACAGTATCCTGATAGGCAAGCCTGTCGAGATAGCCGATATTGAAATATGCCGAATCAAAAGATGCCATAATTTATACGGGACTTGTCAGTCCTCATGATTCCGGATTAACGTCGTGATCGGAGCAGAAACATTTGCCCCCCCAACTCAATAGAGCTAAAATTCCCAATCTATCATTATCCTTTCGCTATGTTATGGATTCCCATGCAACTGTTGGTATTTCTCGAACCACTTCTGTTTGATATAGGGATACTTACTTTAGGCGGTAGCTGATTTAAACTTGTCTCTGTATATTCAGCACCACTGTCAGGGTCTTTAACCGTCCCGGAGAACGCCACAAGCGGTTTAAAAGTGAGACCACGTTCCTGCATCTGTTTCTTAAACTCAAGGTAGTATCTTACTGCATGGAGTCTTGAACGGGTGACCACCATTGCCCTGCCTCTTCTCTGTATGGCATCCACGGTATGTTCAAGGAAATGGTCAAGCATTATGGAGGTCTTCTTTTCAAAGGCATGGGGTTGTAGGTCTACATAGCTTGTAAGAAGCTGTACCGCCTTCTTCTTTTCATATTCCTTATCCCCTGCATATTTTTTCTTAAGCTTAAAGTATCTTTCAAAGGTCGTATAGTTTTCGAGCACATCAAGGATAAACCCTTCCTCTATAGCCTGTCTCATGGAATAGATATGGTGAGCTACAAAACCACCGTCAGGGGTCTTCTTGCCGAATAGCTCAAGGGTCTTATTCTTAGGAGTAGCTGTAAAGGCAAAATAGGAAATATTGGGCTGCTTTCCCCTTGTCTTGATCTCTTCTATGATTTGATCTTCAAGATCAAACTTTTCTTCATCCTCTTCCTCTGCTTTTTCTACGGTAGTAGAGAGGGTCTTCTTCAAATGTTTGGCTCCTTCACCGGACTGGCTTGAATGAGCTTCATCTATAATGACCGCAAAGTTCTTGCCTTTAAGTTCAGCTATGCTCTTGGAAATTACAGGGAACTTCTGCAGGGTGGTTATGATAATATCCCTTCCGGCTTCAAGGGATTCTTTTAGCTGCGAAGAATTTATGTCTATCTTACAGACAACACCCTCTACCTGCTCAAACTGCTTAATAGTGTCCTGAAGCTGCTTATCAAGCACTCTCCGGTCTGTAACAACAATGATGGAATCAAACAGGCGTATTTTATCTGTATCCTTTTGGTAGAAACTTGCAAGCTGATGGGCAAGCCATGCAATAGAATTGGACTTGCCTGAACCTGCTGAATGCTGAACAAGATAGCTCTTCCCCACAGCATCGGTTTTAACAGAAGCAATGAGGGTTCGAGTTACATCAAGCTGATGATAACGGGGAAAGATAAATACTTCGTATTCTTTTTCTTGAAGACCTTTTTGTGAGTCGTAGTATTTCTCTGTCTTCTTCTGGATATGCAGGTAATTTTGTATAAGACTGAGAAGGGTGTCAGGGGTCAATAGGTCTTCCCACAGGTATGCTGTTTTATGCCCCTTGGGATTTACAGGGTTCTCTGTATCCTTGTTAAAGGGCAGAAAGAAAGTCTTATCACCTTCGAGCTTTGTGGTCATGAAAACCTGTTCATTACCTACCGCAAAATGCACAAGGCATTTTTTGAAGTGGAAAAGAGGCTCTTTAGGTTCTCTTCCCTGATACTGTTCCTTTGCCTTTTTTACCATCTGTCCTGAGAGGGAGTTCTTAAGCTCCATCGTTATGATAGGCAGGCCGTTTAGGAATAGAACCATGTCTATAGAGTTCTCATTCTTTTTGCTGTATTTGACCTGTCTGACTACAGAGAAGCGGTTCTGTCCATAGAGCTTCGTATGTTCAGGGTTCATCCCGCTGCTTGGTTTGAAGTAGGCAAGGTTTATCTTAGCCCCACGGTCAGAAATGCCTTTGCGTAGAACATGGAGCGTACCCCTGGATGATATTTCTTTGCTTATGCGGTACATGAGTTTAGCAGGGGTCTCTGCTCCATACTGCTGTTCGAGTTTCTTGTATTCCTTGGGCTGGGTCTCCTGGATGAACTTCAGAACTTCAGTTGGTAAAAGGCAAGCTTCACGGTCATAGTCCTCCGGTAGACGTTTGTAATAACCGGAAGAGAGAAGGTTTTCTTCTATATGGTCTTCAAAGTCTTGTTCAAGGTAGTTTTTGGGCATTTTACTAATCCTTTCTAATCAAAAAGATACAACTGATTAGTAAATTAACCTTGAAAATCAAGATGTTAACCATAATACTAAGTGTAATTGTCTAATCATATCTAATCAATTACTGCCCTCTTTTACCAAGACCCATTTAGGCGCTCTGGCAGAGCCTACATTCTTTATTAAGCCCATATCATGCCTCATCTTTCTGGATAATAGCATATTAATTTTATTGAGCTTTTGCTCATCTGTAAGAATCTCCGGCAACTTGCTCATAAGCAGATCATCAAGTTCCTTTCTGTCGGCGCTGCCATATTTCTTCAGATATTGCGTCACCAACTCGACATAATGGCCATCGTCAAGCCCACGCTGTTTGATATATGTGGCTTTCTGTCCGGTTATAGAGGCAATATATGAAGATATGTAAATGTTTGGGCGTTTTCCTTCAATTAAACCGTCTCTGCGCAATAAAGCCGTCTCCTCAAGACGCACAGGCATCTTCTTTTGGACCTTATCGAGGAGCATTACCGTTGACAAGTCTAAATCAGTTTTGGATATAAGAAGTTGAGTATAATTCTTGTCCAGTATCTTGCCCTGAATTTTTACAATTACCTTGTCCTTACGGGTCAGGTCAAAATCAGGCAAAGGGAAAAATCTTTGCCGTTGTTTGAGGAACATTCTTTTGATCCCGCTTCCGATGGTGTCAATCATATTCAACTCAACCATTGCATTTGCAAGGCAGGGGTTGCGGTAGAAGCTCGGCGGGGCATCTGTTTTGATTACTTCCTCGACACTGCCTGGGATGAAACTGCCGTCATTGGAAAAAACCAGCTCATCCGGTTTTTCCACCAGGTTTATCTTGCCCCTAAGCTCGTAATCCTGATGGGCAATGGCATTATGCAAAGCCTCTCGGATAATCCACGGATCATACTGTGAAATCTCTAACGGAAACAGGGTCCCGTCAGGTAAATGTCGAATCGTTATGTTTCTGATTTTTTTAAACAAGGCATTGATGTTGAGAATAAACGGAGGTGTAAAATGAGCATAATCAATTTCCAGATTCTCCCCGTCTCTCAGTATCCAGCTGATTTTTGCAACATACGGGGATAAATGATAGACCGACTCATCCTTGCCGAGAAGCAGGAGCGCAGAGCGGGTTATCTTGCCGTTGATGGTCAGCTTAACCTTATTCAAAAAGGTTATATCGTCCCATAAGCCTACTTCAGAAGCAAGCCGGGGGTTTTTTTCGATATACTGTTTTCTTGCCTGCTCAATGGCTTCCGGTACTAAGTCATTTACCGTAGCTTTTTTGCATATTTGTTCCGACCAGTCATATCCCGAGATATTCTGCCAAAGCCTGCGTTCTTTCTCAGAGAAGTCAGCAAGCTTTTTCTTGCTTTCACCGACCCGAATATATTCCGTGCCGCTGAACTTAACGGGTTTGCTTCTTGCTGCGTCTATCTCGAAAATAACTACGGCTATTTCTTCTTTGTATTGAAATTCATGGATTCTGAAGTCTATCCTCGGGTCAAGGAGCTTTGCGAGCCACGCCTCAAGGGGTTCGTTCCCTTTCTTTGCCTGTCTCGGTTTGAACCGTGTGCCGACAACTTTGTGGGTCTCATTTTCGAGGCCGAAGACAAGATAAGCATATTGCCTGTAATGTAACTTTGCGGCATTTGAAAGGGCTGAGAGATATTCGCCGATCTCCTGCGGGTTCCTGTTGTTACATTTGAACTCCACCCACTCGGTTTCATGGGGAAGAGACCGAAGCTCATCAAGTAATCCTCTTAGTTCCTGTTCTGTCATGCTGCTATATTATCCCTTATGTCTATTTTTCCTGTCACGGCATTGGAGATTAGGGCGGTGCGGTATTGTTTGAGAAGTGAAACAGAGTCTTGTTCTTTTGCGATTAACTCTTCTATTGCTAAGTATTTATTGGACAGATAATTTGCAATCTCATCCTGTTCATTTCGTGGAGGTAAGGGTATCAGCAAGTCTTCAGCCGTAGAAATATTAAAGTGCTGCTGTATGGCGCCACCGGAACCCAGTAAGTATTGCGATTTTGCACATTCAGAATTCAGGTAGCACGATAAATAATTAGAGTTGAAATTCTTAGACTTTCTTATGATTATGAGGTCGATACAATTTACACCATCAAATGTTTTATTAACTACCGTTGTTGTGCCAGGTTGGCCTGTTCTGACTGAAACTAAATCTCTTTCGTATATTTTAGATTTATGATGAAGCTCATTACTCTCATGAGAGATATACACCATGTTATTTCCATCAATTTTATACTCCTTGATGTTTAATGACCTCAATGCCGGCACTCCTTCATCAACATAAAACTTAGCAGGAGTTACCACAATGCCTACAGTTATTTTAGGGGATATGAACTTTAGTCTTTTTAGCTCCCAATGCTCCGGTATATCCCCCAGCCATTCGATGCCGGAGTCCTTCATCTTCACATTGGGATTAAGTCCCTTGGTCACGGCATTATTGATAACGGCTGTTCTGTATTCCTTTAGTAGGGCTATCATCTTCTTCTTCTTTTCGATGAAGGAGTCTATTTGTTCGGTCTTGCGGTCAAGGTAGGAGGCAACGGAGGTTTGTTCTGTTATAGGCAAATAAGGTATGCGATAATCCTTTAGTTTTTGAGTTGGCAATTCCATAAAAGTTGAGCCTTGCCCCAAAGATTGCAGTTCTTCTTTTGAGGAAAACAGTGAATAAAACAAATAGACAGGTTTCACTAAAGATTCATTAGGCACTATAGTTTTACATCCTTGATTAGTGCATGACTCAACTGAAGTTATACCTATATGACCTATAGGTGCTCTGGTAGATAAAACAATTGAATTTCTGTGGGTCATTGTTGTTCCGCAGCTATTCAATCCCTTCACTGTAATTTTGCGGAAAGAGCTATCAATTTCTTTATTGGAAAACTTGCCCAAATCATCGGGTGTTAGCCAAATAATATCGCCATCCCAATACTCTGATACATCACTCTTTGGAGTAGAACCATTGTGAACCTGTGATATGAATTTTATTTTGTTAAGTTCCCAATGCTCCGGTATCACCCCCACCCATTCAATCCCGCTGTCCTTATATTTCGGATATGGCTTAAGCGCGGTTTTCATAGCTTGTGCCTTTTTCATTATATCCTCTTAGTGCGTGCTGCTGTCACTCAGCAATTGGCTCGCCCGTGAGGCAACCCACCCCTGCACCCCTCCCAAGAGGGGACTTAAAAAAGACTGTTTCAACCCAGTATCCATAGATTCAGAGACATCAGCGCTGCAACTCCCAAGAGGGGACTTAAAAAGACTGTTTCAACCGTGGCGGCATGGCCCTTATTAGCGTCCTGCGGCCTTCCCAAAAGGGGAATTAAAAAAAACCTATCTAAAATGGGGATTTCGGAAAACATATCCAGGAGGCGCAGCATTTCTTCAGTCCCCTCTTGGGAGGGGTGCAGGGGTGGGTTGCCTTTCGGTACGGGTGAGTTCTCCCCCTGGAACGTTCTCCATAATCCACTTTTCAATTATGCCTATAACCCCGTCCATATTGTGCTTGACCTCTTCATCCATAAATCTCAAAAAACGGACTCCTAACCCTTCCAACTTTTGCTGCCGCTCGATATCCTGACTCATTTTATAGTTGTGCGTCTCTCCGTCAATCTCAATGGCCAACATTAATTCGTTGCTAAAGAAATCAACAATAAAATTATCTATTGGCTTCTGACGGTCAAAGTCATATCCCAACATTTGTTTGCCCTTGATATGCCGCCAAAGCAGCGCCTCAGAAAGTGTGCCGCCTTTTCTCAACTGTCGGGCAAGTTCCTTTAGCCCAGGATTGTAAGAGAGTATTTTCTTTTTTCTCACTTTTTATGATGTCCTCTTAGCGCTTGCTACTGTTACCCACCCCTGCACCCCTCCGTGAGGCAACCCACCCCTTGCCCCTCCCAAGAGGGGACTAAAGAAACAGCCCATTAAAAAAGCTCTTCCAAGGTATACAGCTTTGCCTTCTCCTTCTTCAGCGCCGCCGCCCCTTTTTTTATCTCAGCCATAAACTCGGCGTCAGCGCGAATCGCAGCTGTTTCCTTCCAACCCTCGAACTCATCCGGACTGATCAGCACAGCCACTGGAGCGCCGTTTTTCGTGATTATGACCTCCTCGTCGGTATTATGCACTGCGTCCACAAGGCTGCTTAACTTCATCTTGGCCTCGGAAAGAGAGAGAGTCTTCATTACAGTGTAGTCTATGATATCGTGGAAAGCTCATTGGTTGCCCTTCCAAAGGGCAAGATCCTGCCAGTCAGCCGGGAATCCCATAGCAGCTGAATCTATTAGAACATTTCCGGCAATAAGCTGCTTTACTCGTTCAGGCCATGTAGAGCCCGGACTCATTAGGGTAAGCAAATAACCGAGCATGGCAAGAGTATTGTAAATTTTACGCCCGGCACTGGCATTAAAGTAGCCGTTTATCTCAACCGGGCGAAGCGGGATGCTCATGGTTATTGTCATAGACCGGTTCCAAAGACGACTGTGATGCGCCACGATATTCCGAACATGGGTTAAATGGTGCATAAAAGAGCCGAGCACAGTTTCATCAAGCAGATATACGTCAGCAAGCGCCTTGCGGTCCCTGCGAAATTTAAGATTCTGATACCACTTTGACAACTGACCAAAAGACATGATTTCACATATTGCCCAGATAGGCGGAAGTTCCGGGTCAGTATATTTCCTTCGATAGTGTTCTATAAATGTTTCCCGGCTTCGATTAAGCTCTTCCTGTAAGCTCGAAAGACATTGCTGATATGTATAGGCGGATCTAAAGATGTCCGGAGAAAGGTAAGCGTGACTGCCATATTTAGTCGCCAACTCGTTTGCAAAGCGTGTTCGAAATGAAACCTCGACACGCTCAATTGCTTCAAGAACGAGAAGCCGGAATTTTCTGTCGAAGATATATAGTGTCAGAGCGTCCTCGAATGCAGTGCCGGACTTGAAATGATGGTTTCCTTGTTCTGTGGATTCCTCTAAGGGAAGCCAATAGGCTCTCAAACGGTAATAGTTGATATGAGAAAGATAGCGGGTTGCTCTGTCACGGTCAGAGACTGACATGCCACGTGAAATCAGAAGGTCTATCTGCTGCTCAATAGTAAGAGGGGGCTTATAGTATTTCACCGACTACCCCCCTGTAAAAAAAGTAACCCGCCTGGGTGCGCTTATCCGGTTGGAACCAGCAGAGGCGAGGCGGGCGTTATTCAGTTTATGTGAAATCACTATATCAAAGCGCTTCGATAATGTCAAATTGAAATATGTGACTTCCATTATCAGCGGTATAATCACTCCAATATCTCTTTCAGCATCCCCTCTGTCTCTGCTTCGAGCTTCAGGATATCCCCTTTAATATCCGCAAGTGACCGGAGAGGTTTATATTCATAGAAATACTTAGTGAAGCTTATTTCATACCCTACCTTGTCTTTACTCCTGTCCATCCATGCATCCGGCACATGGGGAAGCACTTCGTCCCTGAAGTAATCATCTATTTTTTCTGTAAGAGGTACTTTCTCATAATCCCTTAAAGAAGCATCCGGCTTCGGATTCCCCTGCTTGTCCTTTACTACTTTCCCCTTTCCTAAAGTCGGTCTTTCTACAGTTACCTTCGTATACCCGAACTCATTATTCTTGTATACCTTGCAATATTTACCCTGCCTGAACTTCGTGTAAATCTCGGTTATCTGCTGTATCTGTTCAGCAGAGATATAGTTTCTTTTGTTCCCCAGGCTCTTCCGCATCTTCTCAAAGAACTCCACGGCATTGATAAGCTGAACCTTACCCTTACGATGCTCTGGTTTTTTGTTGGCAACAATCCATATGTAGGTTGCAATGCCTGTGTTATAAAAAAGTTCAGTAGGTAGGGCTATCACTGCTTCAAGCCAATCATTTTCTATAATCCATTTTCTGATGTTACTCTCCCCTGAACCTGCATCTCCTGTAAACAGAGGTGAGCCATTGAAAATAATAGCTATCCTGCTTCCCTTTGCTTCCATCTTGGAAGTCATATGCTGAAGAAACATCAATGCCCCATCACTTACCCTTGGAAGTCCGGCTGAAAATCTTCCATGAGGGTCTTGAGCTTCTTTTTCTATGGCATCTTGGTCTTTCTTCCAACTCACCCCAAAAGGAGGATTACTTAACATGAAGCTGAACCGCTTGCCCTTTAATCCATCCTCAGTAAAACTCGAACCGAATTTGATGTTCTCTGCATCCTCACCCATGATGAGCAAGTCTGCCTTTGCGATTGCGTAAGCTTGCGGGTTAAGCTCCTGCCCGTATAGGATTATCTCAGCTTTGGGATTAATGGAAAGGATATGTTCCTTGGCAATGGTGAGCATACCGCCTGTTCCGCACGTAGGGTCATAACCGGAACGGATAATCCCCTTGCCCTTCAGGTCATCCTGATGTTCGGCAAAGAGAAGATTAACCATGAGCCTGATAACTTCACGGGGCGTATAGTGCTCTCCTGCTGTCTCATTTGACATTTCAGAAAATCTTCTAAGTAGCTCTTCAAAGATATACCCCATTTCGTGATTGGACACTTTATCAGGGTGAAGGTCTATCTCGGTGAACTTCTTTATCAGCATGAAAAGCAGGTTGCTCCTGGAGAGCTTGGTGAGCAACTTGTCTATTTGGAAGTTTTCTACGATGTCATATACGTTCTTGCTGAAACCGTTTATATAGTTGTTGAAATTCAGTTCGATGTTCTTGGAGTCCTGAGAAAGTCTCTGAAGATCATAGTCAGAAGTGTTAAAGAAATTTAAACCGCTTTCACTAAGAAGAACAGGGGCGGGGTCAGGGAGCTTATCTTTAAACTTTTTATAGGCTTTGATGACTGCATCCTTCTTAGGTTCCAAAACACAGTCTAATCGCCTTAGG
>JAGVHR010000171.1 GCA_020056455.1 Thermodesulfovibrionales bacterium | reverse complement strand
CAGCGGCTGAAGCATAAAGGCAACATAGGCCAGCACATCGAAAATATCGCTCTTTTCGGCGTCGATTATCTTCTGCATCTCCTCAAGCGGCCCGCGTCCGAACCCTTTTTCAGCGAGGCCCTCTAAAAGCTTTCTGCGTGTATCCGGCGCGCTCCAGATTGTCCGGAGCTCCTCTTCATCATCGAAGAATTCGGGCAGAGCGCCGAAGAGACTTTCGACAAACTGGGCGGCGGAGAGTGGTTTTCCATCAGGCCCCCAGAATGTTGTTACCATGATATGCCGGATATTTCTTTCCTTGCCATCGGCAAGTTTCACTTTTGCCTTCGTCTTTGGAGCATAGTCAGGCACTGTTTCTTCGATCTTTATAGGTCCCATAGGTCTCATATGTCCTATAGGATTTATCGCCTCCAAAGGTTCACCGTCCCATTCAGGATCATTAAAATGGTGGTGGGCCTGTACGAAATCATAGATGGTGAAATAGTCCTTGCCGTCATACAGGCGTGTTCCCCTGCCTATGATCTGTTTAAACTCGATAATTGAATTTATCGGCCGCATCAATACGATATTGCGGATATTTCGAGCGTCTACTCCGGTAGAGAGTTTCTGAGAAGTGGTGAGGACCGTGGGTATCGTCTTTTCATTGTCCTGGAAGTCCCGTAGGTGCTGCTCGCCCAGTCCGCCGTCGTTTGCCGTCACCCTGTGACAATAGTTCGGGTCTTTGGATGTCTTCATCTGGTTTACGAGGTCCCGAACAGCCAGGGCATGAAGCTGGGTCGCGCAAAAAACCAAGGTCTTTTCGTTTTGGGCGATCAGGTCCATAAACAGCCTGACCCGGTAGGCCTCGCGCTCCTTTATCTCGATGAGCTTATTGAAATCATTTTCCGTATAGAGCTTTCCGGTTTCTATTTCCCCTTCGATAAGTTTATCGTCTGAGGTGTAAACATACTCATCCAGCGTTGTGGCTATCTGCTTTACCTTGAACGGCGTCAGAAAGCCGTCATTTATACCGTCTTTAAGGGAATAGATATAGACGGGCTCGCCGAAATACCGGTAAGTGTCGGCATTGTCCTTACGCTTTGGGGTCGCCGTCAGACCAAGCTGGACTGCCGGTGAGAAGTAATCCATGATATCGCGCCAGTTGCTTTCATCGTTTGCCCCGCCTCGGTGACATTCGTCAATGACGATGAAATCAAAAAAGTCCGGCGGATATTCACCAAAATACGGACTGGGATGTCCGTCTTTAGGCGGCCCGCTCATAAAGGTTTGAAAGATGGTAAAGAAAAGGCTACCGTTTTTGGGCACCTTCCCTTTTTTGCGGATGTCTTCCGGCGCAATCCGGACCATCGCGTCTTCCGGGAAGGCGGAAAAGGCGTTATATGCTTGGTCGGCAAGAATATTACGATCTGCCAGAAAAAGGATTCTTGGCCTACGTGTGGCTTGGCGGCTCAGGTTCCAGCGGCTATAAAAGAGTTTCCATGCGATCTGGAAGGCTATGAAGGTCTTGCCGGTGCCGGTAGCCAGGGTCAGCAGGATGCGTGTCTTGTTGTCGGCGATAGCCTCAAGTACGCGTTCAATTGCAATGTCCTGATAATAGCGGCCCTGAAAGTATCCGCCCCTGTCTTCGAAAGGCACAGTTGCGAAGAGATCGCGCCAGATGTTTTTTTCAGAAAATGTGAGCGCCCAGAGTTCGTCCGGTGAAGGGAAACGAGAAATTTCTCCTTCTTTTTCATAATTCTCATGATCCCCATAACTCCCATGGGATATATAAGAATCATGAGAGTTATGAAAACCATACCCCATATCGATTTGGTAAATGCCCTGTCCGTTGGTTGCATAGGTGAAGCGGACTGCAAGTTTCAAGGCGTAGTTTTTTGCCTGTGCCACACCTTCCGTCAGCTCTTCGTCCCAGGCCTTTGCCTCAATAATCGCAAGCTTTGTGTTTCGATATTCAAGCAGATAATCGGCCGTCAGTGGTTTGCCGCGCCTGCCTGAGCCTTCCAGCCTGCCGAGGGTTATAGGATACTCCCGCCTGATGCGGCTGCCTTCTACCACGCCCCAGCCTGCGGCCTTCAAGGCAGGGTCAATATGCTCGGCTCTGGTTTCTGCTTCGTTCATGGCTTAGTGCCTTGCGCCAGCATATTCATAATGAGGCGGATCATCGTATCCTTGTTGGCAGGAGCGGATTCAGCCACCAGCAAGGCCAGCGCTGCCAGTCCGATGTCGTTGATAACCGGATTGCCAGCAGAATCCATCAGGCGTCCGTTACGGCTGAGGAAATCTACAAATAAAAAAGCGCCGCTGCGCTTGTTGCCGTCAGAAAAGGGATGGTTCTTGATAACAAAATAGAGCAAGTGCGCTGCCTTGGCCTCTATGCTGGGGTAGGCAGGTTCTCCAAATACCGTCTGGTCCAGATTGCCGAGGAGCGCGGCCAGGCCGTCTCTGTGATCCTGAGCAAAAAGATCTGTTGCTTCTCCCCGTGACATCAGGTCGACCTTAAGTTCCGCAAGGGCAGCTTGAGCTTCGCGCAGGGTGGGCAGCGTTCCGCCCGGCGCTGTCCGGGGTTCGGTCAGCAGCCCTTCGTCATAGCGTTGCAGCAATAAAAAGGTTTGTGCGTAACGGGTGACGATGTCCACCAGTCCGCGGCCGGCATCTGTCTGCAATTCCGGGCTTTGCGCTGCCTTGCGGACCAGAAGCAGAGCGGCTTCCAGTTCGCGGGCATTGGTCTCGAAACGTTGGCGATTGATGGTGTAGCCCTTTGTGAGATGTTCGCGCAAAATTCGGGTGGCCCATTGACGGAATCGGGTACCCTGTTGGGACTTGACCCGATAGCCAACTGATATTATGACATCAAGGTTGTAGTTTTCAACCTGATAGGTCTTGCCGTCGGCTGCAGTATGTGCAAATTTTGCACTTACTGAATTCTGTTCCAGCTCACCTTCAGTAAATATATTGCGCAAGTGCTTTGTGATGACTGAACGTTCACGTCCAAACAAAGAGACCATCTGGGCCTGCGTCAACCATACAGTCTCATGGTCAAGCCTCACCTCGATAGAGCCGCTTTCGGTCTGGTAAATGCTGATCTCGTTCATGGCGGCTATAGTTTACCTTCAAATGCCTGATGGAGCATAGATTTTTTTAGCTCATTCAGTGCGACAAGCTTTTGCTTGTAGATGGATTCGAGGCGTTGGGTTTCTTCTCGAAGTGCAAAAAGATGCTTTGTAATTCGAACCTGTTCATGAATAAAAGGTAAAGGAATTGGCATTAATCTGAGGTCTGTTATAGAGAGATTCGGTTGCATCAATGTGTTCACTCGTGCCTTAACATAGTCAACTACTGTTTGCGTTGACAGGTAAGCGAATAGAAAAAACTCTGATAATAACTTGCGGTTTGTGACAATAGCGGCGACCCGCTGATTTAGAAGCGCTCCGTCATATTTACTTGGCACAACCGCAACTTTAAGACCTCCAGCAATAATTGTTCGAGTGAGGGCGAGTACGATGCTCCCTTTCTTCACTGACACTGAGCCATACTTCGAAGCGAAACTATCGGGAAGATAACTGCCTGATTCGCAAACAAACTCTCTGACGCCCACATTGGTTATTTTGATACATTTTACGCCTTCTTTTGGTAAGAAGTCAGTGCTCTTGAAGGCATATCCATTCAGAATGGTAGCTACAGTTTCGAGCCGTTTCTCCACCCACCCCTCACCCCTCTGAGCAAAAACGGCCTGCAGATGGCTTTCGAAGATGGCGCGGGCGTTTTGAAGGTTCTTTTCGGCGTTGGCTTTGGCTGTGGCGATGCCGTCAAATGCTTCGTCAAGAATGCGGACGATGCGTTGCTGTTCTTTAATGGGAGGAATGGGAATCATGAGCGATTTTATGAAGGGCAGCTTTACTCCCTGAACGGTTGCGCCGGTTCCCTCATCTTTTATGATGTGAGCTATACTTTTTAACCAATGAAACAGATAATCAATCGATAATTTTGAAGATTTCTTCGGAATTATTCCCTTGAGATCCTGATTGATTGCAGTGTCTTCAGCTAAGCGGCATACCTTACTCAGACCAACTCTGGTGGCGATTACCACATTGCCTTTAGGCACTATGTTTGTTGGGCTGCTTTTTAAGGCAGCAACCGTAATTTTGAACTCGGTTGCAGAAATAATATCTGCTTTCATGTCTCGGACAGTTGCCCATGGGATACTGCCATTTCTATAAAACAAGGCATTATCCTTTGAGGGTGTTCCGCCTCCCATAACCTCGCATACTTCCCCTAGCGGCCTATACTCCCACCCCACCTTCACCCCTTCCGACCTTCTTTCCGCTGCTCATCCCTAGCCTGCAACCGTGCGCGGGTCATGCGCTCGCGCAGGCCGCCGTCTTTCAGAAAATCCTTTTCCAGACGTTTCAACTGTTGATCCAGCAGATAATTGGCCTGGTGGATCAGGCAGATGGCGATGTTGGCTATCACTTCGGCAGGGCGGGTATCCATATAATTTCTATAGGTCTCATAGGAGGCAGGGGATTTATGTCCGAGTTTTCTGACATAGAGGGCTTCTTTGGAATCTTTATCCCAGATAGGCAGATCGCGCACTTTGAGAAAATCACGATAATCCTCCAGCAGTTCCTCAAGACTCGCCCTTGCCACGTTGGTCAGCTTAATCTCCATCTCCTTTGAGGTTGTTGCGGCCTTGCTCCCTTCAACTATGTTCTGCTTTCCTGAGCGGGCAGCCTGCACCATCTGGTCGATAGTGCGGTCGTTCTTTTTGAGAAAACGCTCGCAAAACCGAAAGGTTATCTGATAAACCAGATCAGACTTCTGGTAGGAAAGCAGGGTCTGGTAGTCGCCGCGAGGTGGGAGGATTGCCCCATGAGAGTCATGAGAGATATGCGAATTATGGGAAGACCCCTTTTCATCATCTTTTTTCACATTATTCCCATGCTTCTCATCATTCCCATTCTTGTCTTTTCTCATAACAGCGCCTTGATATTCTCAAGCGCCTGAGCGCTCTCTTTATCCAGCGCCGCAATCTCCTTAATAATCTCCTGCGGGCTGCGGTGCTGCACTTCCTCTCCGCCGTTTGGATTTTTCACAGAAAGGTCAAAGGTCGCTGGGTCGATGCCTGCCACGTCCACACTCCAGCTCTTAGGCGAGTCGGCAAACGTCTTTTGCAGCTTCACGAACTCGGCGAGGTCGTTGTCATTGAGTGGGTTTGTCTTACCGAGATTGCGGCCGGGGCCAAGCTGGTAGTACCAGACCTTGCGCGTTGGCGCGCCCTTCTCAAAGATGAGTACGACAGTCTTGACCCCCGCGCCCTGGAAAGTGCCGCCGGGGCAGTCAAGAACAGTATGCAGGTTGCAGCTTTCAAGAAGCAGCTTGCGAAGACTCACAGATGCGTTATCAGTGTTCGAAAGAAAGGTGTTTTTGATGACCACGCCAGCCCTGCCCCCCGCCTTAAGCATCTTGATGAAGTGCTGCAAAAATAAGAAGGCGGTCTCGCCTGTGCGGATGGGGAAATTTTGCTGCACCTCCTTGCGCTCCTTGCCGCCGAAGGGCGGATTTGCCAGAATCACGTCGAAGCGGTCCTTGTCCTGAATATCTGCAAGGTTTTCGGTAAGGGTGTTGGTATGTATGATATTCGGCGCCTCGATACCGTGAAGGATCATGTTCATAATCGCAATGACGTAGGCAAGTGATTTCTTTTCCTTGCCGTAGAAGGTGCGGAACTGGAGAGTATTGAGGTCCTTTGTCGTGAGGCTGCCCCTGGATTTCAGGTAATCATAAGCTTCACACAAAAAGCCCGCTGACCCGACTGCGCCGTCATAGATACGCTCGCCGATCTTTGGCTTGACAACCTGAACGATAGCACGGATTAAAGGCCGGGGCGTGTAATATTCGCCGCCGTTTCTGCCGGCATTGCCCATATTCCTGATCTTGGCCTCGTATAGGTGCGAAAGCTCGTGTTTTTCCGTCTGAGAGCGGAAACGCAGCTCGTCAATATTATCAATGACCTCTCTCAGGTTGTAACCGCTTTGGATCTTGTTTTTGATCTCTCCGAAGATCTCCCCGATCTTGTATTCGATGGTATCAGGGCCGCTGGCTTTTTGTTTGAAGCCGTGCAGGTAGGGGAAAAGTTTCCCGTTTACGAAGTCCCGCAGGTCATCGCCAGTCATGGCCTTGTTATGATCGAGCTTGCCGTCAGAGCCTTTCGGCGCAGCCCAGTTGTCCCAGCGAAAGGATTTGTCGAGAATGAAGGCGTATTTCTTGCCTATCAGTTCGGCTTCCGTCTTCTTGTCCTGTTCCAGATCGTCGAGGTATTTCAGAAAGAGAAGCCAGGAGGCCTGCTCGGTATAGTCCAGCTCAGTGGTGCAGCCTGCTTCTTTCCAGAGGACATCATCAATGTTTTTAAACGCTTGTTCAAACATGGTAGTTAAGCTCCATTTAGGTTAAAAGTCCAATCATGCATTTTATACGCTCACGACCATCTTTGGGGATGTCCCCTAAGTGGTTTTACTGAAAAACGGGTCTATTCTATAACTCCTGTCGTATCCTCAGAAATGAAGGGAATTTCGGGATGCCTGATTCATAAAACCCATAATGCTTGAAGGTGATTAGAGAACCAACGGGAGGGGGGTTTTCCCTCATTGGGTCGGAAAAGCCGGTGCCGATTTTGAACCTGATCCTACTGCCGGGCAACTCAACCAGCAGCGAGCCCATTGTGCCTTTGTTTTTTCCCTTTCCGGCAAGGTGCGCAATCACTACTGCCTCCATATCGGAATAGCTTTTGACTTTCAGGATGTCTCTGCTTCTGCCTGTGGAATAGGGAGAGCCGGGTCTCCTGAGCATGATTCCCTCGCCGCCCAGCTTTTCGATCCTTTGCAACTCCTGCTGCAGATGCGCGCTGTTTTTGACGGGAAGGTGCTCGATAACAAAGGCGTATGCTGAAGGATGCTGCTCAAACCATGTCGCGGCAACCCTCAGTCGTTCTTCGAATCCTCCCTTTGCCGCCGGGACGTCAAAAATCGCAAATCTTAATTCAAGCCACCCGTCATGGGCTTCCTGCATCAGGACTGTGCCGGCTGTCTTGTCAAAAGCGCCTCTGCCTCCCCAGATTTCACCTTCCACCGCAAAATCAGGGAAATTGGAGGTAAAAGAAGGCGGAGGCCGGAACGGTTTCCCGTTTTTCGAAACAAGTTGCCTGCCGTCCCAATAGCCCCTGACTCCATCAAGTTTTTCGCTCATCAGCCAACCGGAGATATCAGCTCCGTCCTCATAGACAAGAGGCAGCATGATCTCCAGGGCATAGGCGCCCTGCCAGGCTGATGCGAGGATGAACAGGAGCGAAAAGAGGAATCTCTTTAGCATCTCAATAGAAATCAGGTGCTGTCTTACATCTGCACATCAGCCCTGAGGACCAGCGCCGGGTAGCCCTCCTGTCCTAACTGTTCTGCAGCATCCATGGCTTTGCTGAATTGCTCGAAATTACCTACTCTCACCCGGTGCCAGATTGTCCCCCTGATTTCAGTCTCCTGAATGTAGGCATTTGCATATTTGAGCCTGAGCGCGAGTCTGAGCCTTACCGCATTGATGCTCTCTGTAAAGGACCCGACCTGTATTGCAAAGGGGCCGCGTTTGTCGGTTGACTGCACCTTCACAGACCTGATATAGGATGTGTCCCTGCCCTGAGTTTCAAGAAAAACGCGGGACGTGCCTGAACCGGTAAGGCCAATCTCTCTCGCTGCCGCGAATGAAAGGTCTATGTCCCTGCCCTCAACAAAGGGGCCCCTGTCGTTGACCGTGCATTCAACAGTCCTGCTGCCTGAGGCAGTCGATATTTTTACTCTTGTGCCAAAGGGATATGTCTTATGGGCGCAGGTGTTTGCATACATGTTGAATATCTCGCCTGAGGCAGTCGGCCTTCCGTGGAACTCGGCCCCGTACCAGGATGCAACTGCATGAAAGCGACCCTCAGGAATATCCTGATCATATGAGTTCTTATGAGAAGCCTTGCGGGAGGAACCGCAGCCTGCAACAAGTATCGAATAACAGGCAAAAAGCAGAATCAATCTGAAACAGGCAGGAAATGCCGGCCTTTCTTTTAGACTTGCCACTCCTCAGCCGCCGCTGATCAAGTGTTTAAAGGATATACCTGCTCAGGTCATCATCTTTGACAATGTCGCCGAGTTTTTCCTGAACATAGCCCCTGTCTATGAGGACTTTATCTCCCTTCCTCTCAGGAGCGTCAAAAGAGATATCTTCCAGAAGTTTTTCCAGTATGGTATGAAGCCTTCGCGCGCCGATGTTCTCTGTCTTGTCGTTGACAAGTGCTGCAATCCCGGCTATTTCATCGATGGAATCCACGACAAAATCGATTGTCACTTCCTCTGTTGCCAGCAGCGCCACATATTGTTTTACGAGCGCATTATCCGGCTCAGTCAGAATACGGAAAAAATCATCCTTTCCGAGCGCCTCAAGCTCAACGCGTATCGGAAACCTTCCCTGCAGTTCCGGTATCAGGTCAGACGGCCTGGCAATATGAAAGGCGCCTGCCGCAACAAAAAGGATATGCTCAGTCCTGACCGGGCCGTATTTCGTCGTAACAGTCGAGCCTTCAACAAGCGGCAGAAGGTCTCTCTGCACGCCTTCGCGGGAAACGTCAGGACCATGACCGCTCCCCTTGCTGGCAATCTTGTCAATCTCATCGATAAATACGATGCCGGACTGCTCGACCCTTTCAACCCCTTCCTGCGTTATCTTGTCCATATCTATCAGCTTGTTTGATTCTTCCTGTTCGAGAAGAGCCTGCGCCTCAGGTACCCTGACTTTTTTCCTCTTTGCTTTTTCAGGAAGAAGGTTGCCCAACATGGACTTGATATTCATTTCGAGATCTTCGAGACCCACGTTCGATATAACTCCAAACGGCATGGATCTTTCCTTTACCTCAAGTTCGACATACCTGGAGTCGAGCTTGCCGCTTCTGAGCTGTTCCCTGAGCCTCTCCCGTGTTTCTTTATGCCTTTGGCGTTCCTCCTCATCAGGCTCCCCGGCGCGCATAGCGCGCTGCAGGGGAAGAAGCAGGTCAAGCAGCCTATCTTCAGCATGCTGCTTTGCCTTTTCCCTGATCTGCTCCAGATGTTCATTCTTAACCATGTTTATGGAAATCTCAGTCAGGTCCCTGATCATGGATTCCACGTCCCGGCCTACATACCCGACCTCGGTAAATTTGGATGCCTCCACTTTGATGAAAGGCGCAGCAGCGAGCCGGGATATGCGCCGCGCTATTTCTGTCTTTCCAACACCGGTAGGCCCTATCATGAGTATGTTCTTCGGAAGCACCTCATCCTTGAGCTCAGGCGAAAGGCGCTGCCTCCGCCAGCGGTTTCTCAGCGCTATGGCAACAGCCTTCTTTGCCTTCTGCTGTCCGATGATGTATTTATCGAGTTCTGAAACGATCTTTCTGGGGGTAAGACTGTCCATGTCAGATTAGCTCCTCTATAGAAATATTTTCATTTGTGTATATGCAGATGCCTGATGCGATCTTCATCGCCTTTTCAATGATCTCGCGGGCGCCGAGTTCCGTATTTTCATACAAAGCCCTCGCAGCCGCCTGCGCATAGGCCCCTCCTGAACCGATTGCGGCAATGCCGTCTTCCGGTTCGAGCACGTCGCCATTGCCGGAAATAATAAAGGTATGCTCCTTGTCGGAGACGATGAGCAGGGCCTCAAGCCTTCTCAGCACCCTGTCAGTCCTCCAGTCTTTTGCGAGTTCCACTGCAGCGCGGGTGATATTGCCCCGGTAGGATTCGAGTTTCCCCTCGAATTTCTCAAAAAGCGTAAAGGCATCTGCTGTCGCGCCTGCAAATCCGGCGATGATCCTGTCATTGTACATAGTGCGTATCTTCTTTGCATTGTGTTTCAGCACCGTGTTTCCGAGCGTTACCTGACCGTCGCCGCCGATCGCCACGCTCCCGTTTTTTCTCACGCACAGTATGGTTGTTGCATGAAACATGATTACTCCTTGCCGAATTTATTGGTGTATTGAATTATATATCAAAACCGGGCAGAATCTTAATCTTTTTCCGGCTCGGCCAGGGGATGCGCCCTGTCATATGTATCCATGAGATGCGTAATGTCGAGATGGGTATACTTCTGCGTCGTTGACAGTGACGAGTGACCGAGCAGCTCCTGAATCACCCGCAGGTCTGCACCTGCCTGAAGCAGGTGCGACGCGAAACTGTGCCGCAAGGTATGCGGCCCGATCTGTCCGCTGACGCCGATAAGACGGGCATATTTCACAACGATTCTACGGATCCCCCGCTCCGAAAGCGGGGCCCCGCTCCTGTTGAGGAAAAGGGCCTTGTTCTTCTTCCTCAGAAGAAGTTTCTCGACCATGTATCCCTTGATCGCATCCACTGCCTTTGAGCCCAGAGGGACAATGCGCTCTTTCCTGCCCTTTCCCCTGACCTTCACCAGCCCTTCCCTGGTATTTACGTCCTCCACGTTGAGTCCGGCAGCTTCGCCGACTCTTAAACCGCTCGAGTAGAAAAGCTCCAGAATGGCCCTGTCCCTGGTATGTAAAAATCCTATGGTCCCTGTCTTTTCGATGAGCTCAAAAACATCATCAACAGAAAGAAAATTAGGAAGATGCTGTTCCGCCTTAGGCGTTGAAACAAGCTTTGCAGGGTTCAATTTGATGTGCCCTTCCCTGACAAGAAATTTAAAAAAAGACCGTACTGCGGCAAGCCTCCTGCCCGCAGTTGTCCTGGAAAGGCCATTGCTGATCTGCACGGCAATAAACCCCCGCACATCGAGCATCTCTATTGCGCCGGGTTCTTTCTTTGCATGTGCGAGAAACGCATCAAGGTCCTTTCTGTATGCCCTGAGCGTATGCTGCGACGCGCCACGTTCCAGTTCCTGGTGCCTCAGAAACGCCTCGACCGGACTTTTCAAACTGCGTTCACCAGCAGCAGGTAATCAGCCCAGGCTTCGAGCGCCTGCTCTGTGATCTTCGCCTTCTTCAGCTTCTTGTCACGCATTCTCTGCATTATTTCAGATGCAGGGAAGAGACCGAAGTTGATATTGCTCGGCTGGAAATTTTTCTTCTCAGCTTCCGTGATATGCCTGATCAGGGCGCCGTGGGCGGTTGAAGGAGGCACAGAGGGCGCCTGCCTGCCAAGGAGCTTCAGTGAAGCGTTAATGCCGGCTATGAGCCCCATGGCGGTTGATTCTATATATCCTTCAACGCCGGTTATCTGCCCGGCGGCAAAGAGATCGGGCCTCTGCCTGAAGGAAAGGTCTTCAGCCAGCAGAACCGGAGAATTGATAAAGGTATTTCTGTGGATGCTGCCCAATCTCAGAAACTCTGCATGACCGAGTCCTGGTATCATGCTGAAGACCCGTTTCTGCTCAGGCCATTTCAGGCGGGTCTGAAACCCGACCATATTGTAGGCTGTCATCTCACGGTTTTCAGGCCTCAACTGCACAACTGCGAACGGCTCCCTTCCTGTCCTGGGATCAGACAATCCCACAGGTTTCATTGGCCCGAACCGCATGGTATCAAAGCCTCTCGATGCCATCACCTCAATCGGCATGCATCCCTCAAAGAACTTTTTTTCCTCAAATCCTCTCGGGTCCACCTTGTCGGCAGCCATTACCTCCTCATAGAACCGGATATAGTCTTCCCGGCTCATCGGGCAGTTGAGATAATCGTCGCCACCTTTTCCGTAACGGGACATTTTATACACTTTATCATAATCAATCGATGAGGCATCGATAATCGGCGCAATGGCATCGTAAAAGAAAAGATATTCATTCCCTGCAAGCTCAGCTAAAGCATCAGCCATTGACTGTGAGGTCAAAGGGCCGGTGGCCAGGACAGCAGTCGTCTCAGGCAGGACCCTGACCTCTTCCCTGATGATTGTAATATTCTGTTGCTCAGAAAGCCTTTCCGTAATGTATTCGGCAAAAAGCCTTCTGTCCACTGCAAGCGCAGAGCCCGCCGGGACAGCACAAGCCTCTGCCGCTTCCATAATCAGAGAATCCGCCAGGGCTAATTCTTTTTTCAGCAAACCCGGAGCGCTGTGAGGGTCATTGGAACGCAGAGAATTGGAACAGACAAGCTCGCCCAGAAGCGGGGAAGAATGGGCCTCTGTCATCCTCACAGGCCGCATTTCATGGAGTTGTACACGCACTCCCCTTTTCGCAGCCTGCCATGCAGCCTCAGACCCTGCAAGCCCTCCGCCGACAATAGTCAATAAATCAGCCATGTGTAATTATACAGCAAAGCCCGGACTCAGGAACTGGTCCATCTTTGCCTGGCATCTGAGTCAATCGGAAGACTTCCTTGCGTAATGATCACTGCAAAAAAAGGTTATGGCCTCTTTCACCCTTTCGAGGTCAACCCGTGTATTGACACACGGACCAAAAGGCCGTTCATTGGGAATGCCGAGAACAGGGAGCGGATAAGTATCCACAAGCCCGCTCGACAGGTCACGCTCGCAGGCAACAGCTATGATCGCCTCGGGCCTGACCTCCTTCACGACCTTCCGTGCAAGTGTGCCGCCTGTTGCAATAGAAAGATCAAGCCCATACTGCTCGGCAATTCCGATCAAGTCCCTGATCCCGCACTTGCCGCACCGCTTGCAGTTATAGATGTTATGCGTCAGTCTGATCTGACAATCGCTGATCTGGAGACAGTGGGGAAGCAGGACAAGGATCTTTCTGGTCCGCGTCTTCTCCGCTCTGACCAGCCTGTTGTTCATGCGGATAACAGCGTACTGAAAAGCCTCTTTCCTGCTTTTGGCAAACGCGCTGACCAGCATAAGCAGCGGATAGAAGACCTTCAGTACGATCCCACGGGAAATTTTACTGATTTTCAAACAGCGCTCCTTCTTTAAGCCGCCTGCCACGGCCAAAGGCGGCTCCGCTCATCAGCTTCCTGCCGTCAGGCTTCACCTCGAGTACTGACAGTATACCTTTTCCGGTCGCGACATGAAGCAGGCTGCCGGTCATCTTACAGATACTTCCAGGAAGCCCTCCTGTATCCTCAGCGATTACCGCAGCCTTGATTATAGTGGTCCTTTCGCCATTGATATAAGTGAACGCGCCGGGCCAGGGATACATACCCCTGATAAGGTTCGATATGCTGCTCGCCGGCAATGACCAGTCTATTCTGCCGTCCTCTTTTTTTATGACCGGAGCATAGCTTGAATCCCCTGACTGAGAAACAGGCTGAACAGAACCGTTTTCAATTCCCCTGATTGTGCTTACAAGCAGCCTTGCACCCATTTCAGCAAGCCTTTCCCCCAGGGTCAGGGCATTGTCCTGAGGAAGGACCTCTGTCTCTTCGACAAGTAGAATATCCCCTGTATCCAGCCCTTCATCCATAAGCATGGTCGTAACACCTGTCTTTGCCTCACCTCGCACAAGCGCCCACTGGATCGGAGCAGCGCCGCGATATTTCGGCAGAAGCGAGGCGTGGACATTAATACAACCCTTTGGGGGAAGGCCCAGTATCAGAGGTGGCAGAACCCTGCCGTAGGCAACCACAACGATCATATCCGGTCTCATGGAATCAAGCTCATCGAAAAAGCCCTGCGACCTTATGACAGCAGGCTGGACAACAGGAATACCCTGCGACAGAGCATATTCCTTGACAGGAGGCTGAGACAAGGCGCGTCCCCTGCCCTTGACCCGGTCAGGTTGTGACACTACGGAAACAACCGTTTCCCCGGCCTCAATAAGCGCCCTCAGAGACAGCACTGCAAAATCAGGGGTACCGAAAAAAATAATCCTCATGAACGAAGGTCCTTTCCACTGCCCGAAGCTGACGCGACAAAAAGTGCAGGAATTACAGGCTTATGCTATTTCACGGCCTGGCGGGTCTTTCTATAGCGCTTCCTGAAAAACTCCCGCTTGATAGGACTGATCCTGTCAATAAAAAGAAGCCCGTCGAGATGGTCCAGCTCATGCTGCATGGCTATTGCAAGCAGGCCGCATGCCTCGATCTCGAGTTCCCTTCCCTCCCTGTCAAGACAGTTTAAAACAAGGGTATCGGCGCGTCTGACCTTTGCTGTATAATCGGGGATGCTGAGACAGCCTTCCTCGAACTCGATCTCGCCCTCACTCCTGACGATGGAGGGGTTTATAAGAACGATTAGAGGGAATTTCTCATCCCGGGAACTGATATCTATTACTGCAAGCCGCCTTGAAATACCGACCTGGGGGGCTGCGAGTCCTACACCAGGGGCCGCGTACATTGTCTCGATCATGTCATCGATCAGCCGCTGCAGCTCATCATCAAAGGCAGTAACAGGCGCAGCCTTCTTCTTTAGTACAGGCTCGGGATATTTTTTTATGTCTCTGACCGCCATGATTAATTATAGTACATTTCCTCAGGGAGGGTCGATACGTGCATATTGAATTTTCCCTTCAGGCATGGCATTATGTAGGCATCCTTTCCGGAAATCTTATGATTACTAACTGTTCAGTATGACCATAGCGAGGCTCTCTGTTGTTCGCTCTCTAACAGATATCCTGACAAAAGAAGGCAGACCCAAACAGACCCTGGAGCAACTCCCTGAGCAACTCGACAGAAGGGACAGGGCCTTTGTCATGGAATTGCTCTACGGCGTCCTGAGAAACCTCTATGCCCTCGACTGGATCCTTGCCCGCTTTGTGAAGAAAACGAACACCCTCGGAGATCCGACGCTCAATAACCTTCGGGCCGGGATCTACCAGATTTTTTTTATGCGGGTGCCTGATTTTGCCGTTGTGCATGAAGCAGTGGAGCTTGAAAAAAAGCATGGAAAACCTTCTCTGGTGAATGCTGTTCTCCGGAACATTATCCGCAATAAAGAGGACATTCAGCTGCCTGTCCCCTTTGACGAGCCTGATAGAGAAATATCAGTCAATACCTCTCATCCGGAATGGCTGATAAGGCGATGGATAAGCAGATTCGGTATTTCGGGCGCGCGTTCGCTCGCTGAGGCCAACAACCGCAAACCGCCTCTTACCATAAGGGCAAACACTCTCAGGATATCAAGAGAGCATCTACATGCGAAACTCCTGCAGATGCAGCTTTCAGCTGAGCCGACGCCATACTCTCCTGACGGCATTATGCTGGGCCGGGATGTGTCTTATGAGGACCTTGAAGAATTTACCGGTCTCTATGCGGTGCAGGACGAGGCCTCACAGCTGGTCAGCTATCTGCTGGCACCTGTCAAGGGAGAGAGGATTCTCGATGCCTGCGCAGCGCCGGGAGGCAAGACCATCCATATTGCCCAGCTTATGCAGGACCAGGGAGAGATCATAGCCATAGATAAGGACCCACACAGGCTCAAACAGCTTAAGCAGAATATCAGCAGTCTTGGCGTCAGCTCTGTGACAGTAACGCAGGCTGATATCCGCAACCTCAGCGGCATCGGCGACTTCGACAGGATACTTCTTGATGCGCCCTGCTCTTCCACCGGGGTGATCAGGCGAAACCCTGATGTCAGATACCGCCATACTCCCGGGGATATATCGGAATTCGGCAGGCGGCAGGCCATGCTCCTGAAAACCGTGGCCCCTCTGCTTCGCAGGGGAGGCAGGCTCGTCTACTCAGTCTGTTCCATGGAGCCTGAAGAAGGTGAAGCTGCGGTAGCTGATTTATTGAAGACAACAGAGGAATTCCGTATTATAGATACTGATCAGGGCTTCCTGAAACCATTCATAAAGAACGGCTTTTTCAGGACACTTCCTCACGTTAATAATATGGACGGTTTCTTTGGAGTGATTCTGTGCAGAAATACATGAACAGCTTTCTGAGGGCGTCTCTTTTTTTTACGCTCTTTGTTGCGCTCGGCCTTTTCTTCGGGCTTATTACCTTCAAGCTCCTGAGTTTCAGCAGGACAGTGGAAGTCCCGTCGGTCGTGAGCATGTCCATCATTGAAGCTGATAAAACACTCGGCGCAGCAGGCCTTGACATGAAAATAGAAGGCGAGGATTTTGATTCGGTCATTCCTTCCGGCAAAATCGTCAGGCAGGATGTGCCTGCAGGCAACACGGTCAAAGAAAGACGCGCTATCCGGGTTGTGATCAGCAAAGGTCCGAGGGTAGCTTCCATCCCTCTGCTCGTGAATGAGGCGCTGCCTGATGCTGAAGCCATTCTTCTGCAAAAAGGACTCAGGATCGGGAAGATCATAACCGTACACTCGGATACAGCGGAAAAAGGTGTTATCGTTTCTCAAAAGCCTGGCCCGGATGACAAACTTACGAATTTAATCACCGTGCTGGTAAGCGCAGGCCCCCATGATCTGGCCTACGTTTGTCCTGATTTTCAGGGGAAAGAGATTGAAGAGGTCCGCGAATTAGCCGGAAAGATTGGGCTTTTGATCGAAACACACGGGACCGGAACAATTGTAAAGTCGCAGAAACCGAGGGCCGCTGCAATTGTCAGAGGCGGCGACAGACTATATCTCGAAATGAAAGAGGTTACGCAACCATGATACAGATAGCTCCTTCGATACTCTCTGCCGATTTCATGCGACTTGGAGAAGAAATCCGGGCAGCGGAAAGCTCCGGAGCCCACATGCTCCACATAGACATTATGGACGGCCATTTCGTGCCGAATATTACCATTGGATTTTCTACTGTTGCTGCGATCAAAAAGATCACGCGACTGCCGCTTGACGTGCATCTCATGATCGAAAACCCTGACAGATACGTGCCGGATTTTGCAGAGGCTGGCGCAGATTTCCTGACAGTGCATTGCGAGGCCTCAGTGCATCTGCACAGAACAATACAGTCAATCAGGGAACGCGGGATCAAAGCAGGTGTCTCACTCAACCCTGCAACACCCGTATCGCAGCTTGAAAACATATTAGGCGACCTCGATCTGGTTCTTCTGATGTCCGTAAACCCTGGTTTCGGGGGGCAGAAATTCATCCCCGGCACACTGGAGAAGATCAGAAGCGTAAAAAAGATGATGATAGAAAAAGGGGTCTCACCGCTCATTGAGATTGACGGCGGAGTCAAGCCTGACAACGCAAAGGGGATAGCGGATGCAGGGGCTGACATACTTGTCATGGGCTCTGCTTTTTTTGAGTCAGGAGATTATAAAAAAACCATGGAGAAATTGAATGAACGATTTAAAACTCAAT
>JAGVHR010000025.1 GCA_020056455.1 Thermodesulfovibrionales bacterium | reverse complement strand
ATGCAACACTTTTTTGCATCCTTTTTTTAAAATCTTTACAACTGCTTTCTGCGCCTCTTCAGCCTCCCAGTAGACATAAAGACAAGGGGTGTTGCCCATTCCGTTGAGCAGATACGGACTTCCAAAGGAAATAAGAAGGTCAGCGGCATCCCTGAATGCAGAAAGCTTCCTGAAGAGCCATGGGCTTGCTCCGCCCTTCCAGGCCCTTGTATCTGAAAATATCGCAAGGGCCAGGGTCTCTTTAAGTCCTTTCCGTATCCTCTTCATGGTTCCCGGCCTCAGAATATATATCCTTGTGCCGGGCAACTGCATCTCAATCTCTTTTCTGAGGACCGCTCCCCGTTCATCCTCGTCATCATTGATAATGACAAGCAGTAAATTGCCCTTGAGCATGAACTCCTTTGAACAGAAAACAGCTTCTTCTGTCAGTCTGCCGGACAATCTGCCGTGCAGCCCGAACAAAGGCCTTGACCCCTCTGTTGAAGGTTTCAAACTCCGGCGGAACGCAGTAAGCCCTGCCGGATCAGCCATGACTTTCTTATCTCTTAGATAGCCGGCAAGCTGTTCCGGATCAGACGGGTGCAGCAGGATATCTATCCCGGCCTCAAGCGCCATACATGCTGCCTCTCCTTCAGAGTATCTGCCTATTCCGCCCATATTGAGCGCATCTGTAATGAGAAGCCCTCTGTAGCCCATATCTTTCCGCAGAAATTGGACTGCCTTTTCAGAAAGTGAAACAGGCACCCCGGATGGATCAAGCGCAGGCACACTCAGATGCCCTATCATGATCATTTTGACACCAGCTTCAACAGCCGCGGCAAAAGGCTTAAGTTCATACTGCTTTAATCTTCGGATGTCCTGCTTCACAACAGGGAGCTTTATATGGGAGTCAACACCCGTATCTCCATGACCCGGAAAGTGCTTTCCACAGGCTGCAATGCCGTATTTCCGGAGCGTTATTATCATCTCCCTGCCCAGGGACGAGACCAAAGCAGGGTCCTCTCCGAATGCCCTTACTGCTATGATCGGGTTGTTCGGGTTCGTGTTGATGTCAAGCACAGGGGCAAAGACCGTATTTATCCCTGCATATTCAGCTTCGAGCGCAACAGCTTTAAACGATTTCCTTATCAGCCTTAAAGCTGCGTCCTGTCCCATGTCCCTCGCAGCCTTTCTGTACGCTGAGCCCAGGGCCATGGCAGGAGGGAAGAGTGTGCCGCCCTTCAGCTGCTGCCCCAGCCCGCGTTCAAGGTCAGCGGATATGACAAGCGGAAACTTAGCTTCGTTTTGCAGCCTGCCGATACAGGCACGCACTGTCTCCAGTTCCCCGCCAAAGATGATAAAGCCTGCGACGCCTTTTTTCACCAATTCCCTGTAGTAGGAAAAACGCTTTGCAATATCCTGTCCGTTTAACCGGGCGACCATGAATTGATAATAATTCAGCACAGGCTATTATACCTTTATGACTCATCGCGTTTGTAATGCCCGTCTGCAAGCTGGTATCCTTATAGAGCGCTGATTACGCGAAATATACGAGGTGATCCATGGGTTTTTTTGACAAACTGAAACAGGGCCTGGCAAAGACCAGGCAGGGCTTTGTAGAAAAAGTTGAGACAATCTTCAGGGGCAGGCCAATAGACAGTCAATCCCTCGAAGAGCTTGAGGAGACTCTTATACTTGCTGATTTTGGAGCAGCCAATGCTGCCGCAATTACTGAACATATCAGGGACAAGTCTGGAAAAGGAGAACTCGTGGAGGCGGGTTCTGTCAGAGACTTTCTAAAAAAAGAGATGTCCGACATACTCGGCGCCGGACAGAGGCTTGTCCCTTTCGGAGATAAGCCGTTTGTAATCCTTGCCGTCGGCGTAAACGGCGTCGGCAAGACAACGACCATCGGCAAGCTCGCTGGCAGGTTCACGTCAGAAGGCTATTCTGTTTTGCTTGCCGCAGGAGACACCTTCAGGGCAGCGGCGATCGAGCAGCTCGAGATTTGGGGGGAAAGGACAGGCTCGCAGGTTGTCAAACACCAGAGCGGCTCAGACCCTTCTGCCGTGGCCTTTGACGCCATTGAGGCTGCAAAAGCCCGCGCCGTGGACATCGTAATCATAGACACTGCGGGCAGGCTCCATACGAAAACACACCTCATGGAGGAACTAAAAAAAATCAAGCGGGTATGTGAAAAGGCCCTGCCGGGGTCTCCCCATGAAGTGCTGCTGGTAGTTGACGCTACAAACGGCCAGAATGCTCTCAGACAGGCCCATATCTTCAACGAAACCGTTGGAGTTACAGCTATTGCCCTGACCAAGCTTGACGGCACAGCCAAAGGAGGCATTGTCTTTGCGATCAAGAAAGAACTCAACATACCTGTCAAACTGATCGGAGTGGGTGAAGGAGTGGACGACCTTCAGGATTTCAGTCCCGGAGAATTAGTAAGGGCGTTATTTGACTGATACAGGCCGGCATGCTGAACGTATGAAGCATTTCGAGATACTTGATATTTCAGGAGATGCGGGAATCAGGGCCTTTGGCAGTGACCTGCCGGAGCTTTTCGTCAATGCAGGCGCCGGCATGTACAGCCTTATAACAGATACAGGGAAAGTGCGGGAAAAAAGGAGGCTTGAAATATCCGCAGAAGGCAGCTCCCTGGAGGGGCTCCTTGTCCGTTTCCTTAACGAGCTGATATTCCATTTCGACACCTATGGTTTTATAACTGATACACCCTGCGGTCTCTGCCGCAGGATCCGATGTATGTAGAGGAATTGGAGGGAAAGACCATTAGACTGATAGAATAACTCTGAAGATGGT
>JAGVHR010000204.1 GCA_020056455.1 Thermodesulfovibrionales bacterium | reverse complement strand
TGCATATGCACAATATAGCATGGCAGATGAATACAGGTCAATAAAAATATGCCGGCAGGGCAGGCGCTTCAACTGTCATGGTGAGTATGTCGAACCACGTGCGCCATGCCGCCGGCGCTTTTTACACAATGAAGGTATTTGAGTTTGATGAAAAAGGAGATAAAATAATCAAAAGAGGCGCAAAGAAGAATTATAATTTTATCAGGAGGTTGTTATGAAAAAAGGAGATATTATGAGGAAGATCGTATCCCTGGTTTTGGTTGCCGGTATGCTTGGCCTTGCGGTTGGTTGCACCCCTTACCACGCTCAGGGCGCAGGTACAGGGGCGGCAATAGGGGGTATTTCCGGCGCGATTATTGACCATCGTAATCCGTGGCGGGGTGGCGTTATTGGCGGTGTGCTCGGCGCAATACTTGGAGCTACTCTTGCTGATGTTTCCTACAAGGCATCGCGAGAGGCATATATGAGTGATAAGCCGGTTGAGTACAAAACTGAGGATGGCAGGGGGTTATACAGGGCTGAACCACGTGGCTACGATGAGCGTACAAGATGCAGGAAAATACATGAAAGGGTTTGGGAAGACGGCAGGCTTATCAGGGACGAAGTGCGGGAGGTCTGTGAAGCAAGGAAAACAGAACCCAGGTATTAGATATTAATGGTGCATTCTGAGATGACATTGCTCAGGTTTTTATGATGAACAGCGCTGCCTGCGGCGTCCGACTATTGCCTTTCTTGCTTCATCGGCCCCGAGCAGAAGCAGGGCATAGGGAATAAGAACAAGCCATACAACAATGGGCACAGGCGCAGTGGAAAATATTTTATTGCCCCATGGATGGTAGACGATGAAAAACTGGAGTGCAAACTCAAAGGCAATACCTGAAAATATGAGCCTGTTTGAGAAAAAACCCGGGACAAAGACCGACCTCTGAGCGGACCTGCAGGCAAAGACATTTGCCGCCTGCGTGATGATGATTGCAGTGAGGCAGGCAGTCGTGGCCTGAATATAGAGGCTATTGTCCGGTGCGAGCGGTTCTTTCCATTGCCAGCCTCCGCTGAGGAGAACGAAAAAGAACCCGAACATGCCTGCTGCCGCTTCGATAGGGCCCAGAAAAAGATATGCGCGACCCAGGAGTCCGCGATTCAGCAATCTTTCTCCAGGCGCTCTGGGTGGTTTTTTCATAAGATCAGGCGTGGGTTTTTCAGCGCCTAATGCGAGCGCAGGCAGCATGTCGGTGCCGAGGTCTACAGCGAGTATCTGCATGATCGTGAGCGGCAAGGGGATTTTCAGAAGAATAAATAACAGGTAGGGGACGATCTCCGGGATATTTGATGACAGAATGTAGGTCATGAATTTCCTGATATTCTCGTATACTGCCCGTCCCTCCTCTACTGCGTTTACGATTGTGGCGAAGTTGTCGTCAAGCAGAATCATGTCAGCAGCTTCCTTTGCAACGTCAGTGCCGGTCAGGCCCATGGCTATGCCGATATCAGCCTTTTTTAGCGCCGGCGCATCATTGACGCCGTCTCCTGTGACCGCTACCCGTTTGCCTTCTTCCTTCAAAACAGTCACAACCCTCATCTTGTGTTTGGGCGCCATACGGCTGAAGATGATCTCTTCTGAGGAGAGTTTCTCCCGCAGCTGGCGGTCAGTCATTTCAGCAAGTTCACTGCCCTCGACGACAAGCGGTTTTTCATTTACAAGCCCAATTTCACGGGCAACGGCAACTGCAGTCCTGCTTCCGTCTCCGGTAATCATTATGACCCTGATCCCGGCGTCACGGCATTTTATTAACGCCGCAGGCACTTCCGGTCTCGGCGGGTCTTCAAGCCCTATAAGGCCGAGGAATATGAGACCGGACTCAAGGTGTTGGGTCTCTGGTGTTTGGTCGGAGTAATCATTGAATGCGAATGCAAGGACCCTGAGGCCTTTGTCCATGAGGTCATGGTAAGCAGCGAGTGCATCCTTTTTAATTTGTTCATCAAGAGCAACTGTTCGTCCGCTGTTTAACAGTCCGGTACAAAGGGGCAGAACACTCTCCATTGCGCCTTTGGTGAAAGAAAGTTTAAGCCCGTCAATGGCATGCAGTGTCGTCATCATTTTTCTGTCAGAATCAAAGGGTATTTCCATTATCCTTTCGCCCTGCATGTCTCCTGCCTTGTCTATTGCGAACCTGAGGAGCGCAATCTCGGTTGGGTCACCACGATACTGGTTCCCGATGACCTTCGAGTTATTGCAGAAGCGGACAGCCCTGAGGAGCGGATCAGAACTGCTCCCAGTGAACTCCCTGGCATCAAGCACTGTAAAGCCATGCCATATCTTAGCCACTGTCATATTGTTTTGCGTTATGGTTCCGGTTTTATCTGTGCATATAACCGAGACTGAGCCGAGAGTCTCAACCGAAGTCAGGGTCTTTATCAGGGCCCGCCGCTTTGCCATTCTCTGGCTGCCCATTGCAAGGGACAGAGTAACTGTCGGAAGCAGGCCCTCAGGCACATTGGCGACTATGATACCAACGGCGAACAGAAAGCTTTCCCAGAAGCCTCTTCCGATAACTTGTCCAGCGGCGAAAAAGACGATACCCATAAGAGTCGAAAGAACCGCTATCAGCCTTGTCATCCTGATGATCTCCTGCTGAAGGGGGCTGGGCCCGGCCTCAACAGCGATAGTAAGATGTGCAATCCTGCCGAATTCCGTGCCCATGCCGGTTGCAAAGACAAGGGCCTTTCCCGATCCGCTTGTAATCGTTGTTCCGGCAAAGACGATGTTAGGGCTTTCAAGCAACTCACCCTCAGCAGGAAGAGAATCCCTGTTGAGCGTTTCCGATTCGCCGGTAAGAGATGCGTTGTTTACTCTAAGCAGAGAGCTTTCAATAAGGCGGCTGTCTGCCGGGACCCTGTCCCCTTCGGAGAGATAAATGATATCTCCGGGAACGATTTCCCTTGATGGGACCTCCTTTTCCATGCCATCCCTTATGACCTTTACAAAAAATGGAAGAAGCATCTTCAGAGCTTCGATTGCCTTTTCAGCGCGATATTCCTGCACAAAGGTGAATACGGCATTGATCATAATTACGCCGATTATCGCAAGGCCGAGCGGCATCATGCCTTCACCGGGATGAAGATACTCGGATAAAAATGAAAGCATTGCCGCTGTCCAGAGGAGAATGGCAAGAAAATGGGTAATCTGATGAAGGGCGCGAATTATAAGAGATTTTTTTCGCGTTTCTCTGATCTCGTTTGGCCCGCTCTCTGAAAGCCTTTTGACTGCCTCTGCTTCTGTCAGACCTTCATCAGTGCTGACAAGCGCTCTGAGGGCCTCATCCTTTGTAAGACTGTTAATCTTCATGTCTTGGTTTCAGGATGATGAGGTCGCAGGGAGTTTCCCTCAGGACTTCTTCAACAGGACTGCTTCTGAGCAGGGAGGCCCACAGGTTCCGCTCGCTTGCCCCCATGATAATCAGGTCATGCCGTTTTGCAAAGGCTTCTATAGTGATATTACGAGCAGCTTTTCCAGGCAGGAGCCTTCCTTCATGCTCGACCTTATATCTGCTCAGGCAGTCCATAAAACGGGCTATATCATTGGATATGCGTTTTTCCCATTCCTGTGGTGTGAGATGGATTCCTCCATGGAAGAACTTTGCGATCGGTTTCGGGGTGTGGAAGACAAAGACTTTTGAACCGAAGGTCTTTGCCATATGGGCTGCAAAGCGGCCCCGCTCATCAACATGGTCGATCCTTGCCTTGAGAGGAACAAGGATTTTTGAGGGCTGAACCCTGCCTGAATGGACGACCCTGACAAGAGCAACAGAGCAGGAGAGCTTTAGGGAGAGGCTCCGCGCTATCGTGCCTGTAAAAAACCGTTTATGTATGTCTTCTCTCCTTGTTGAGGCAAAGACAAGGCTTATACCTTCATGTCTGACGATCTTTCCTATTTCAGCAACAGGCTCACCCATTTCCGCAATACTCTCTGCTTGAACGCCAAGGTCTATGGCCTCGTTAAAAAGACGCCTGGTCGCGTCTTCTGCTGCGCGGCGATTATTCTGAGACATTCCTTTTCCTGCTACAAAGCAGATAAAGAGTTTTGCATTAAGCTCTTTCGCAAGGCTGAGGGCATAATGGGCTGCGACCTCAGAATTGAGATGCTCATTGACTGCGGCAAGGATCTTATGGTACATGATTAAGCTCAGCATATCATCCCTGGGGCTGCAAATCAAACCTGACGGATATCTGTGAACGGCAATATTATGTTTAACCGAGGGTTCATGCTATAGTAAGACACTCGGTTACCTTCTGGTAATTCTATGGACAAGCGGAGGCGCCAGGAAATGAAACAGAATTGCTGGGAATTCAGGAAGTGCGGCAGGGACAAGGAAAGCGATATTGGAATCTGTCCTGCAGTGACTGAGATATATGCAAATAGCATCAACAGCGGAAAAAACGGCGGGAGGATCTGCTGGGCAGTGCCCGGGACACATTGTGACGACAAGATCCAGGGGACCTATGCCCAGAAAGTTCTGATGTGCAGGGAATGTGACTTCCGCTGGAAGGTACAGGAAGAAGAAGGCTCATCGTTCAAACTGATCTACTTTACTTATTGAGATCAGCGATATTGCTCAACCGTTTCCTCAGGTTTGTATATCGTTCAGTCGGCTTGTTGTTTCTGATCGCTATGGAGAGCGCCTTTTTTGTGCCTATAAGGATCACAAGCTTCTTTCCCCTTGTAACAGCAGTGTAGATAAGGTTTCTCTGCAGCAGCAGGTAGTGCTGTGTGAGGACCGGCATGATCACAACCGGATATTCACTGCCCTGGGACTTATGCACAGAGATGGCATAGGCAAGGATGAGTTCGTCAAGATCGGCAAAATCATATGCGACAACCTTACCGTCGAAATCAACCATGACCTCCTGCTGCTCCCTGTTGATTGCCGATATCCTGCCTATATCTCCGTTGAATACCTCCCGGTCATAGTTGTTCCTAATCTGCATGACCTTGTCCCCGTTTCTGAAGACCCTCGCTCCGCGCACCAGTTCGTCTGTTGAATTGTTAAGATGCTTCTGCAGCTCAATATTGAGGTTCGATGCGCCTACGATCCCGCGATGCATGGGGGTGAGAACCTGGATGTCCCGCAGCGGATGAAATCCGAATTTTTCCGGCACTTTTGCGCTGCAGAGCCTTAGGATTGTTTCGAGCACTATTTCAGGTTCTTCCTGTTGTATAAAATAGAAGTCCTGTTGGTCCTCATTTTCAGGCCTGCCTGCAGGCATTTCGCCGCTGTTTATTCTGTGTGCATTTACAATAATCAGGCTTTCACGCGATTGTCTGAATATCTCACTGAGCCTTATGCATGGAACAAATGCAGAATCAATGGTGTCCCTGAGGACATTGCCTGCCCCGACCGAGGGGAGCTGGTCAACATCTCCTACAAGGATCAGGGTTGCCTCTTTCGGCACTGCCCTGAGCAGATGGTACATAAGCAAAGTATCGATCATAGAGGCTTCGTCAATAACAATAAGGTCGGCCTTAAGTTGGTTTTCCTGATTTTTTTTGAAACCCCTGTTATTTTTTGGACTGAATTCAAGCATTCGGTGGATGGTCTTTGCCTCATGGCCGGTTGCATCTGCCATCCTCCTGGCTGCCCTGCCGGTTGGCGCTGCAAGCAGTACCCTCATGCCGGCAAGGCCATAAAGCCTGATTATTGCCCTTATGATGGTTGTCTTGCCTGTGCCCGGGCCTCCGGTGATGACCATGATCTTGGCATCAAGGGATTTTCGCACTGCCTTTGCCTGATCGGCCGCAAGTAGTATTTCAAGATCACGCTGTACAATATCAAGCGCCTGTTGCTTATCGACAGTAAAAAGCCTGCGCTGCGCCTTATAGATTTCTCTGAGCAGTTCAGCAATGCCCTTTTCCGCAATGTTAAATTCCGTGAGATAGACAGCATCACCTTCAATTACGATTTTATTTTCAGCGGCAATGGCTGAGATGGCCTTTTCCACTATTGCAGCGTTTATGCCGAGTACCTCAAGGCATTTGGCTGTGAGGATGTCCTGGGGGCAGTAGACATGGCCATCTCCGGCAAGCCCGCGCAACACATAAAGGATTCCTGCTTCTGCGCGTAGCTCCGAGTCCTTTGGTATGCCGAGCTTCGAGGCAATGTCATCCGCTGTTTTAAAGCCTATGCCGAAGATATCTGCGGCAAGAGAGTAAGGGTTTTCTTTTACTACAGCAATAGAGCTTTTCCCGTACTGGCGGTAAATCCGGGCAGCATATGCAGCGCTGACACCATGGCCCTGCAGAAAGAGCATAACGTTACGTACCTCTTTTTGGTCCTGCCATGCAGCACTGACCATATTGATGCGCTTTTCACCGATTCCCTCCACCTCAGACAGTCTTTGAGACTGGTTTTCGATAATGTCGAGTGTGTTGAGGCCGAATTTATCCACAAGGCGTTTTGCCATCACTGGCCCTATGCCTTTGATAAGACCTGAACTGAGATACCGCTCAATCCCCTGGACCGTGGCAGGCACTATAGTCTCAAAAACAGAAAATTTGAACTGTTCTCCGTATTTTGGGTGCCTGTCCCACATGCCGGTCAGTCTGAGGATTTCTCCCGGGGACACACAATAGAGGCTCCCTACAATTGTAACAAGCTCCTTCTGACCTTTGATTTTTAATTTTGCAATGGTGAAGTGGTCCCCGGGGTTCTGGAATGTGATGCGCTCAAGAAGGCCCTGCAGTTCAGTTGACCCTGATGTTGCATTTGGAGCCGGCAATCCTCAAATCCTTTCAAGGCAACATGATTTGTTCATGGGCCTGAGCATGGCAATCAGGACTTCACATACAGTTGTATCCGGGTACTGGCGGCAAAAGCAGCCGCAGAGGCCGTCAAGGTATTGCTGCAAAAAGCTTTTCGGCCTGGCGACTCCGAATGTTGCACTGTTTTTATGCAACTGGAGCGTTGACATGCAACTATTAAAAAGACTTAACCTACAGATATCCGGTTTTTGCCGGCCTTTTTGCTTTTATACATCAGTTCATCCGCTTTCCCTATCACCTCTTCAGCGCTCTGCCCATCATCAGGGAATGAGGATATGCCTGCGCTGAAGGTAATGAGCGCATCACCGAACTTGCCGGTGAACTTATATTTTGCGACAATATCTCTGAGTTTCTCTGCGGTTTTCAGTACCCCTTTTTTGCCGGTATGAGGGGCAAGTATCAGGAATTCCTCTCCTCCGAATCTTCCTACGCTGTCCGTCTTTCTGCAGGAT
>JAGVHR010000215.1 GCA_020056455.1 Thermodesulfovibrionales bacterium | reverse complement strand
TTCCTGCAGCCGGCTTTTGCGGCAGGGGTTTCCTGAATTTTATTCGCTGTCTGCTTCCCAAAAACTTACCTCCTGCGATTACCCATGAAGGACTTACCGAAGTACCCTCACTAAAAGCTCTATCGCAACCCGGATATATTTCTGCGCGTCGAGCGAGGGGCCGAGCAACTGTACCTGACCCGCCCTTGTGGCAAGCCGGTCGTCAAAGCGCGCATGGGAAGAGCGGCGGCGCAGTTCGGCAAGCAGCGCAGTGAAATTGGCTGTTCGTGAAAGCTGAAGCGCCGGTCCGAGGGAGCTATAGTCCAACGCCCCTTCTCTAAATACAAGAGGCAGGACACCTTCGGCATAGACAAAAAGAAATCCCTCCCGTTCTTCTGTTATCTTCTGTTCTGTGGACGTCACGGTTTTGGACATTATCAGCCCGCCTGTGAGAACAGCCTTCCCAATATCGAACATCCTCGTTTTCGTGGTCTCGGTAGACGTCTCTTCTTTTATGCCCATGCCCCTGATTATCAGAAAGATCTTCTGGTAATCAACTGCCAGCGTCTCCTTCTGCCGTGACTCTGCATGGAATGTATGTTCGTTGAATCTGAACGTGCGCACAGGAAATCCATTTTGGCTGCTCGCAGCTTCTTCGTCCGAAATCATGACTGTGGGTAGCCCTGAGGCTTTGAGTTTGCAACTGGCCTCGTCGGCTGCAGGCAGCTCTCCGAAGGTGGCGATCACGAATGGCCCGCTCCCTGAAACCCGCAGGCGAACGCCTGCCTCATAGGAAGTAGTTCCCAGAGCGGCTGCCAGCGCCGGCGCCAAAACTGCCTTGTCTTCAGGAAGATTATGGATAGCAAGGAAGTACATTATTTATATTATACAATTTTGGCTTGACATGGTTAAGTCAAAGTATTGACACACCTATTTTTTTCAAGTAATATCTACTCATGCATCGTATTCTGGTGATTGATGACGACCTGACTGTCCGGGATCTTCTCGAAACTTACTTTACGGAAAGCGGTTTTAGCGTTGCTGTTGCCGAGTCCGGTCCACAAGGGATCGAAATGCTTACCAGCGAGAAGTTCGATGTTTTTTTTGTTGACCTTGTCATGCCTGGTATGGGAGGGATCGAGGTCCTAAGGAAGACAGGCGAGTGTTCCATATTAACTCCTGCTATTGTCATTACCGCATTCGCTGAGGTAAAAACCGCAATCGAGGCTATGAGGCTCGGCGCGTTTGATTACATAACTAAACCATTTATCCTTGAAGAACTGCTGATCACGGTAAACAGGGCCCTTAACATCTCGAAGCTCAAACGGGAAAACGTGATGCTAAAAAAACAGCTCAGGAAGAAGTACAACTTCGAGGGACTTATAGGCGTGTCTCCCCAGATGCATAAGATTTATGATCTGATCGAAAAAATTGCCGATACCGAGAGCACTGTTTTGATTACAGGAGAAAGCGGAACGGGCAAAGAGGTCGTTGCCAAGACAATCCATTTCAACAGCTCACGTTCACAGAATCCGTTTATTCCGTTGAATTGCGCTGCAATTCCAAAGGACCTGCTTGAGTCAGAGCTCTTTGGCCATGAAAAGGGTGCGTTTACCGGGGCGATCAATACAAGGATAGGGCGGTTCGAGCTTGCCAACGAAGGCACCATATTTCTTGACGAGATCGGCGAACTCCATCCAACTCTGCAGGTAAAGCTCCTCAGAGTGATACAGGAGAGGGAATTCGAGCGGGTCGGGGGCTCCAGGACCGTTAAGGTTGATGTGCGTATTCTTGCAGCTACCAACAAGGACCTTGAGAAGGCCGCGCAGGAGGGCGCCTTCAGGGAAGACCTGTTCTACCGGCTGAATGTTATCCCTCTGCACCTCCCTCCTCTTAGAAAAAGAAAAGAAGATATCGCCCTTCTCACAGACCATTTCATGCAGGTCTTTTGCAGGAGGAAAAAGAAGGACCTCATCAGAATACCGCATGAAACCATGGAATGCCTTCTGTCCTATCGCTGGCCAGGCAATGTGCGGGAACTCGAAAACCTGATTGAAAGGATCGTAATTCTGAACGACACAGGCGTTGTAATGCCGGATGACCTGCCTGAGAGGTTTCATTTGGGGAAATGCGAGCAGGCCAATGCGGAGGTTTCCGGATCTTCCGTGCAGACACAGACCGGCATGTCAGGCACATCCTCAGGCATGTTTCTGCCCGCTGGGGGGCTTGATCTTAACAGTGTGTTGAACGAATTCGAAAAAAACCTTATCCTCCAGGCCCTTGACCGTTCCGGTGGCATAAAAAAGAAGGCTGCCGAGCTTCTTGGTTTGAACAGGACTACCCTTCTTGAGAAACTCAAGAAAAAGGGTATTGAACTCCGCTCATCAGATAAGATTCCCTCGTAATTTTTCTTCTGTCAGTATATTGACAGACACTCGTTGATAAAATTCATTAGAATCAAATAGATATCGTGGCATATTTGTTGCAATCCTCTCATTCATGAATATCTTTGGCCTGCTTGTATTTGCCCTGGCCGCACTATGCTCTATCCCGGCCATAGCAGTTGACTTGCCGGAAGATCAGATTACTCTGCCTCCACTAAAAAAGGCCCTTGAAGAGCTTGGCGCGCATAACAGGGCCGGCGCTCTCCGGATACTTACCGGGTTCAAGCCTGACAGCGCTTCCATGGCGCAATATCATTTTGTATACGGCAGGTTGGACATTGGGCAGCAGAAACCGCTTCAGGCTGTTGAGCATTTCAGCAAGGCCTATCTCTATGCGCCAAAGGGAGATCTCAAGGAAATTGCGCTCCTTGAGAGGGCGGAGACCTATATAAAGATGAAGTACTTCTATGAAGCTCGAACGAGTTATGGTATTTTCCTGAAGACCTTTCCAGAATCACGGTTCCTCGGGAAGGTCTACTTTGGTCTGGCAAAAAGCCTTGCAGAGACCGGTTCTCTGAGGGATGCGCTAACCTACTACGAAAAGGCAGGCGCCACCCCTGAGGTGCTGCTGGGAAAGGCCAATGTCCTCCACCGTCTCGGCAAGACCCAGGAGGCGGCTGCTATTTATGCTACTGCGCGTCTATCCGGCAGGCAGCTTCTCAGTGCCTCGGACGAGTCACTGTTCTATCTTGGTGAAAATATGTTGTTTGTCAATAAGCCGGAGGACGCAAAGAGATACCTCTCAGATGTCAAGGGTCAGCCCTTCAGGACCAGGGCTGAACTCCTCCTTGGTCAGATTGCCCTGCACAGCAACAAGACTGATGAAGCCATGAAGCTCTTCAACGCTGCGCTCGCATCAAAAGACAGAGAGGTAAGGAAGCAGGCGCTTCTTAACATGTCTGACCTTGAGATCAAAGAAGGAAAGACCACAGAGGCGAAGGCAAGACTTGAAGAGATACGCGCTAAGTACCCCTATGGCAGGGCCTATGAAGAGGCGCTGCTGAAACTTGCCGGTATTTTCAGGCAGGAAGGCGCTTATGAAAAGGCCACAGGTATTCTGGCAGGTCTTGCTGCCAGGCCGGCTGTCAGAGAAGAGGCCCTTGCCGGGCTTGAACAGACCTTTAGAGAACTCAGGAGCAAAGACCGCAAACAGTTTGCCGGGCTCTGGAAAACAGGCGGCGCTCTTCTCATGGATGTCTCCAGGGAGAAGTTTCTCCTTGAGGTTGCTGATGATCTCAGAAATGAGGGAAAGGCATTTTCTGATCTGATGCAGTATCTCGCAAAATACGGGACTGAGAGCGCAAAGATCAGGAGCCTTGCCGCGCTTGCCGGAAACTCTATTGCCAAAGGGGATGTCGCAGGCTCTGAGGGGTATATGCTTAAACTCAGGCAGCTGAAGGGGTCAGCTGAAGAGATCATTGCGCTTGAGGCAAGGATTGCCTTTGTGCAAAAAGACCATAAAACCGCAGCGCAGAAGCTGCTGCAGCTGAAGAAGCTGCATACAGACGACGTTAAGATGCTCGGCAATATCCTTGACTTGTCCCATGATCAGCCCAAGGCTGTCGCAAGGTACGAAAAGGCAGTCAGGGAGAGCGGCGGGGACGCAGAGGCATATGTCCGGTTAGGCGACTTTATGTATGAGGCGGGCAAAAACAAGGAAGCGCTAAACTATTTCAGGCTGGCTTTTGGCAAGGATCCAGGCAATGACTGGGCGCTCTACAGAATAGGCCTGCTTGCTGAAGGGCCTGAGGCTGAGGCTGCTTTAAAGAAGGTAAGCCGGGCAGACCCCATGCTGACCAAACTGTCAGGCGCACGCCTGAGGGAACTTGACCTGACAAAGAAAGGGGTTGAAAACTTCCGATGAACGACATTGGCAAACTGCAGGAGGCGTTCCTTAACTTCAGCGAGGCCTCAAAAAGTCTTGAGACCTACTACGGCAGACTCAATGAACAGGTGCGCTGCCTCACCTACGAAGTCGGGGAAAAAAACCGGCAGCTTGAAGTGGCCCTAAGCAAGACTGAAGAGGCAAAGGACTATCTTAAGGGTATTGTCGAAAACCTCAGAGATGCCATCATAGTCCTTGACACGGACAAGAACGTGACAATGCTGAACAGGGCCGCAGAAGAGCTGTTGCTGCTTAAGGCGGAATCAACTGAAGGCAGGCCTTTTGAGGACCTCCAATTTTCTCTCGAACGGGACGGCGAAGAGGGGGTCCTCACAGCAGGTCAAAAAAAGTATAACGTGATAGTCTCACACTCTGAAGTGCTTGACAGTCAGGGACTCCTGCGGGGGCATGTAATCCTTTTCAAGGACATAACGAGGACAAGGGAGCTCGAAGCCCAGAACGAACGCAATCACAGGCTGATAGCCATGGGCGAGATGGCTGCCAAGATAGTACATGAGATACGCAGCCCTCTTTGCAGCATCGAACTCTACGCAAGCATGCTTGCAAAGGACCTTGAGGGTACAGGGCATCTGAACATGGCAAAGGGCATATCAACCGGCATCAGCAGTCTGAATAATATTCTTACCAATATGCTCTTTTTTGCGAAGCCCCAGAAGCCGGTACTGAGGCCTGTGGACATTTGCGGTCTTCTTGAGGAGACGGTCTTTATGCTGATGCCCATGCTCGAAGTCAGAGGACAGAAATTCAGCAAAAAAATCGAAGAGGGCGTTAGTGTCAACGGGGACCCTGATCTGCTCAAACAGGTGTTTCTGAACATACTGTTGAATGCTATTCAGGTGACTCCTGAGGGCAGGGCAGTGACAGCGGCATGCAGAAATGAAGCCGGGACTGCTGTTGTGGAGATCTCGGATGAAGGCGAGGGTATTAATCCTGAAAATATCGAAAAGATATTTGATCCTTTCTTCAGTACAAAGGAAAAGGGTACAGGCCTCGGCCTGACAATATCGGCCAGGATCGTTCAGGCCCATAGAGGAGTTATCAGGGTTGAAAGCGAAAAGGGCAGGGGCACGAGCTTCCGGATCTCCTTCACTGAGAGGCCCGGCGGTCCGGGCAGTGATACAATTATGAAAGAAGGTATTTTTTCATGAAACCTATTCTTGTTGTAGATGATGACCCCCAGATGAGGGCCGCGCTCAATGAAGCCATTCAGAGGCTCGGCCACAGGGCGGTGCTTGCAGAGAACGGTCAGGA
>JAGVHR010000031.1 GCA_020056455.1 Thermodesulfovibrionales bacterium | reverse complement strand
TGTGAAAGAACTCGTGTATCTGACCCTGTCAGAGATGTCCCCTGAGGTCATATCCGACAAAGCGCTTGTCCAGGCAAAGGTCAGAAGCGTTCTCAAGAAATACCTTCGCAACACCATGGACCGCAAGCCCATGATCATGCCGCTGATATTTGAAGTATAGCGGCATCTGTAATATAACCAGGCTGGCTAATGGTATACTTTAGCAACATTTTTCGCTGGGGGAAAAGGTGGCAAGGCAGAAGAAATCTGACAAAAAGCCGATTGAGCAGTATGAGCACAAGGACAAGGAAAGACTCAATAACCCGCCGGTAGGTCTTGTCACCCCAGAGACAGACAAGGATACAGGCAGAAAGAAATACGCTTACGACCCTCATTTAGACCCTTCGCTTCAGTGGGCCGGAAAGGCCGAACACACCTCTTTTGAAGTGCCAACGGTTTCCCTTCATGTGCATGAGCGGATCGATCCCCGGACGATAATTCATGCAGTCAGGAAAAAGAACGGCAGCAAGAAAGAGCAGATGTCGCTTTTCCAGGCGCCTGAAGAAAACCCTCCCCTCCGCGAAGCCATCGAGTTTTACAAGCACAGGCACAACTGGTCTAACCGCCTGATCGCTGGCGACTCCCTGCTGGTGATGAACTCCCTGATCGAAAAGGAAGGACTTGCGGGCCAGGTGCAGATGGTCTATTTCGACCCGCCTTACGGCATCAAATACGGCAGCAACTTCCAGCCTTTCACGAACAAGCGAGATGTGAAAGACGGCAAGGACGAAGATCTTACATCTGAGCCTGAGATGATAAAGGCATTTCGCGATACTTGGGAACTTGGCATTCATTCATACCTCACCTATCTCCGCGACAGGTTACTTCTATCAAGAGAGCTCCTCCACGAAAGTGGCAGTGTTTTTGTGCAGATTAGCGATGAGAATTTACATTTAATAAGCAGCATTTTAGATGATATATTTGGGAGCAAACACTTTATCGCAATCGTTCCTTTCCGAAAGAAAACAATGCCTTTAGGCGCAAAATATTTGGAGAGGATGTATGACTATTTGCTTTGGTATTCAAAAGACATCGATAAAGCAAAATATCATGCGCTTTATGAAGAACAACATGTTCAGGGTGATTTCCATTGGGCGTGGTATGAAACAAAAGACGGAAAAAGAAATAGAATGACAAATGATGAAATAGACAATCATAGTTTGTTACCAAAAGATGTCAGGATATTTCGCATGGTGTCAATGTGGCCTGCATCTTATAGCCCTAAATCGGTTTTTGAAGTCGAGTATAACGGGAATAAATTCTCCCCGCCTTCTGGTCAATGTTGGCCAACTAATGAGGAAGGCATGAAAAATATAATCAAATCGGGCAGGGTTCAGGTTGAAGGCGAACACTTGCGGCGAATAGTTTACTTGGATGAATACAGTCATAAGAAAATTATCAGCCTATGGTCGGATACAGCTGGCGCAAGAGACCAAAATTATGTTGTAGAAACAAGTCCAAGAGTGATCGAGCGTTGTCTCCTCATGACCACAGACCCCGGCGATCTTGTTTTAGATATAACCTGCGGAAGCGGCACTACCGCTGCTGTGGCTGAGCAGTGGGGCAGGCGGTGGATAACCTGCGATACGTCGCGTGTTGCCATAACCCTTGCCAAGCAGCGGTTGATGACAGCCCTGTTTGATTACTATCAGCTTGCGCATCCTGCCGAGGGCGTAGGCAGCGGTTTTAAATACAAGACAGTCCCGCATATCACCCTAAAGTCCATTGCTAACAATGAACCTGCCGGACAGGAGACGCTGTATGATCAGCCTTTTGTGGACAATTCCCTGGCGCGCGTGACAGGGCCGTTTACGGTCGAGGCTGTGCCTGCGCCGATGGTAAAATCGATTGATGACATTGTTGTGTCGAAAAATCCCCCCTCACCCCCCTTTGATAAAGGGGGGCAGCCGAAGGCGGGGGGATTTGAAACCGATATTTCCATAGCCCGCTCAGGCGAGACCCTGCGCCATTCAGAATGGCGCGACGAACTTCTGAAATGCGGCATTCGGGGCAAGAACAACCAATTCATCCAGTTCTCAAGAGTCGAGACTTTGCCCGGCACGCGCTGGCTTCATGCAGAGGCTGAGACAAAACCGAATGATAAAGGCGCTGACAAAGTGAGCGAAGGCAAAACACCCTATGGCCAGCCCCAGCGCGTCGTCATCTCCTTTGGACCTGAGCATGCACCGCTGGAACAGCGACAGGTCGCAATGGCTATCGAAGAAGCGCAGACCCTTGTGCCTAAGCCGAAGATAATTGTATTCGCATCATTCCAGTTCGATCCCGATGCCGCAAAAGATATAGACGAGACAAACTGGCCTGGCGTTACTCTGCTAAAAGTTCAGATGAACACAGACCTGCTCACTGACGACCTGAAGAAAAAGCGCGCAAGCAATGAGAGTTTCTGGCTCATGGGCCAGCCTGAAGTGAAGCTGATTCGATTGCCACAGGATAAGGAAAATCCCCCCTCACCCCCCTTTGCCAAAGGGGGAAAATCAATAAGTCCCACTTTGAAAAAGGGGGATATAGGGGGATTATCCAATATTTATCAGGTCGAAGTACTCGGCTTTGATTATTACAACACAAAGACAGGGAATATCGAATCAGGCGGCACGGACAAGATCGCTGTCTGGATGCTCGACACGGATTATGACGGCAGGAGCCTTTATCCACGGCAGGTCTTTTTCCCCATGTCCGGTGAGAAGGACGGCTGGTCGCGGCTTGCCAAAAACCTGAAGGCCGAGATTGATATAGAACTGATCGAGGCATATCGCGGGACAATGTCGCTTCCCTTCGAAAGCGGCGATAATAAACGTGTGGCAGTAAAAATCGTAGATGATAGAGGTATTGAGAGTCTGAGACTACTGGAGGTGGAGTGATGTATATCAGTCGACTGGGTCTGCGCAACTGGAAAAACTTCAAGCAGACAGAGGGCGCATTCAAAACACGTGTCTTCTTGATAGGCCCAAACGCCTCCGGGAAATCGAATCTGCTCGATGCGTTGCGTTTTCTTCGTGATCTGACGATCAACGGATTGAACAAGGCGGTTACGGAGAGAGGCGGGGTTTCTTTGCTTCGATGCCTTGCCGCTACGAGATACTCGAGCATTGACCTGGATGTGTCACTTTCCGACGATTCGGGAAACAGTCTGTGGGAATATCGTTTGGCATTCAACCAGGACAAGCAGGGGCGTCCTATTGTTAAAGAAGAAACCGTTATACACAGGGGCGATGTCGTACTCAAGCGCCCGGACTCTGATGATGAGAAAGATCCTGAACGGCTGACCTATACGGCAATTGAGCAGGTAGTCGCTAATAAGGATTTTCGGGACGTGGCTGAGTTCTTTCGGACTATCTCATACCAGCATTTATTGCCGCAGGTAGTGCGCGACCCGCGCGGCTTTTCACCGGCAATTGTGCATAATGATCCATTTGGGAGAGACTTTCTCCTGCGCCTTTGGAAGACAACGAGGGCTGCGCGAGACAGTCGGCTTGCGAAAATAAAGGATGTCTTGAAAGTAGCTGTTCCTCAGATGCAGGATCTGCATGCTGAGATGGATGCACAGGGGACGCCGCATCTTGTTGGGGTATACGAACATTGGCGGCCAAATGCCGGCAGGCAATATGAAAATCAGTTTTCAGACGGCACACTGCGCCTGGTAGGTTTATTATGGTCTATGTTTGAGGGACATGGCCCTTTGTTGATGGAAGAACCCGAACTTTCGCTCCATTCTGATGTCGTGCGCTACCTGCCACAGATGTTCGAGCGAATTCAAAAAAGCAGGAAGATCAGGAGACAGATTTTCATTAGCACCCATTCTGAGGATATTCTGGGTGATACGGGTATCGATCCTGAGGAAGTACTTCGTTTGGAGCCCAGTACGCAAGGGACGTTGATAAAGAGTCCTGACGAGGGGGATAAGGACAAAATGAAAACTGGATTGACAGCCGCAGACGTATTATTGCCAAAGTCTGCGCCGAAGAATGCTGATCAGCTCACATTGGTTTTTTGATCTATGATCATTGATGCGCTTGTAGAAGGCATGATAGATGAAGCTGTCGCAAGAAAAATAATACTGACGACCGGCCATGCTATTGGGACTTGCTATGGGAAACGTGGCATTGGCTATGTTAGGGATAAGGTTAAGCTGTTTAACAGATCTGCGGCGCGGGGTACCATGCTCGTGCTCGTTGATTTTATGGACACGAGCGCCGAATGCCCGCCTGAAGCTGTCTCCCTATATTTGCCCCATCCCCATCCAAACATAATATTTCGTGTAGTAGTCGCAGAGATTGAAAGCTGGCTGCTGGCTGACCGCTTCAATCTTGCCAATTTTTTATGTATTTCACAAACACGAATTCCGACATCTCCAGAGCAAGTGAGTGATCCAAAGCAGTCTGTTGTTAATTTAGCCAGAGGCTCTCGTTGTAAGCATATTCGAGAGGGTCTGGTCCCTCCCCCTGACGCAACGATATCTGTAGGGAAATTGTATGCGTCGGAGTTGATGCTTTTTGTACGCGATCAATGGGACTTACAAAATGCAAGAAGAAACGCTCCCAGTCTTGATAGATGCCTGAACAGACTTGAGATGCTTCGGAGATAATATCCAACCATGAAGACCACCATCGATCAGCTTATCATCAACTCTCCCTTTGAAGAGCCAAAGCATTACTGGAGCTATGACCGGGAGACGCGGACTTTCTCCCAGCTTGAAGGCCGAAGGCCTGCCGGTTATGTTGTTGCCTCTGAAAGCTCGAAGGCATTTGATGACCCCGGCATTTTCGTCGAAATAGAACTCGTCAACAAGAAAATCCGTCCCCGCGTAAAGACATGGAGAGACGCGGGTTATCCTGGCGTTACAGGGATAACAAAACGACTGCTTGAACACTGGCGCAATCCTGAGGAGAGAGAATTCCGGCGCTTTTTCTTCTGCCAGTTGGAGGCGATGGAAACGCTTATCTGGATTGTTGAGGCGCCTGAGGCTGAAAAAATCGGGATAGATATTCCGTCCGATGGAGGAGCATTCAAAAGACTCTGCTCAAAGATGGCTACTGGCTCAGGGAAGACTATTGTCATGTCCATGCTCATCGCCTGGCAGGTACTCAACAAAGTCACCTATCCGCAGGATACGAGATTTTCAAAGCATATCTTCGTCGTTGCGCCGGGGCTCACCGTAAAAAGCCGCCTCCAGGTTCTCTTGCCCTCAGGCAAGAACAACTACTATGAGGAGTTTAACATTGTCCCGGCAGCGCTTTTGGACAAGCTTCGTCAGGGGAAGGTGTTTGTCAGAAACTGGCATGCACTGAACTGGGAGACTGAAGAAAAACTTGCCAAAAAGAAAAGCGTTGATAAGCGGGGCGCAAAGAGTAATGAGGCCTATGTGCGCGAGGTATTGGGTGAAATCTCAAACGCAGGGAACATCCTTGTCATCAACGACGAGGCCCATCACGCATGGCGCGTGCCCGCAGAATCAAAAGTAAAGGGTGTAAAAAAAGAGGAGATTGAAGAGGCCACAAAATGGATAGGCGGCCTCGATCGTATACATGCGGCAAGAGGGATAATGAGCTGCTACGATTTTTCAGCAACCCCTTTTGCTCCTTCAGGCAAGAAGAGCTCGGAAGAAGCCCTGTTCGAATGGATCGTTAGCGACTTTGGCCTGAATGACGCTATTGAATGCGGGATTGTGAAGACGCCACGTGTTGTCGTAAGGGACGACGGTCTTCCGGATGTCAAAACCTATAAATCCAAACTCTATCATATCTACCAATGGGTAAGAGACGATCTCAACCGCAAGGCAGAAGAGCATGAACGGCTGCCTGACCTTGTGATTAATGGATATTACCTGTTAGGCAAAGACTGGCTTGAGACTGCTCGTGAATGGAAGACGGCAGGCTGCCCGACTCCTCCGGTAATGATAACCGTCGCAAACCGCATTGAGACAGCGGCAAGGGTGAAGCATGCCTTTGATCGCAAGCAAATCCGCATCGATGAGTTATGCAACCCGGAAAAAACACTTCACATAGATTCAAAAGTGCTCGATATGGCTGAAGCACAGGAAGAGCCAGTGATAGTTGAAGAAGCTGTTGAGGAAGATGAGCCGGGTGATGAGCCGTCCAAAAAGCTGACGAAAAAGGAGCTTGCCGAAGAACTAAGACAGACGGTCGATACTGTGGGACAGACAGGAAAACCGGGTGAGCAGATACAGAAGGTCATATCTGTCGGCATGCTCTCTGAGGGATGGGATGCAAAGACCGTAACGCATATTATGGGATTGCGGGCCTTTTCGAGTCAGTTACTCTGTGAGCAGGTTGTTGGGCGAGGATTGAGAAGGACATCATACGAAATGAATCCTGTGACAGGGCTTTTTGATCCTGAGTATGTGAATATCTTCGGCGTTCCTTTCACCTTCCTGCCCCATGAATCAACAGACGGCCCTCCTCCACCACCCCCGCCACCGAAAACGAAAATTGAGCCTGTCAAAGATAAGCAGCAATTTGAGATCAGCTGGCCGAATATCATTCGGATTAACCATAACTATAAACCGCTGCTTAGGCTGGACATGAACAAAGTTGACGCGATCGAGCTGAACGCGATCGAGACCCGTCAACTGGCTGAACTTGCTCCTGTCATAGAAGGAAAGCCGGACATTACAAAAATATCAGAGATAGATCTATCTGACCTGGCCAAGACCTTCAGGCTCCAGAGAGTCATCTTTGAGACAGCACGAGATGTGTTTGATCAGATGCAACCGCACTGGCATGGCAATAAGGAATATCTCCTTGCTCAGCTGATTAGAATAGTCGGACAATTTATAACATCTGATAAGATCAGGATCAATCCGCCGCTCTTTTATCAGGATGAGATCAGGCGACGGATAGTCATTATTCTGAACATGTCGAAGATAGTCCAACACCTTATTGATGAGATCAGGTGTGAGAATGCGGAATCAATTGCGCCGGTTTTCGATAATGACAATTCCATTCGTTCAACTGGTGACATGCGCACGTGGTACACGGGCAAGCCTTGTGAGCATGCAAAACGGTCGCATATCAACTTTTGTGTTTTTGACAGCACCTGGGAAGCGAGTGAGGCCTTTGAACTTGACCGCAACAAGAATGTTGATGCCTGGGTGAAGAACGATCATCTCGGCTTCGAGGTTTTATATGTATTCGAAGGGATTGTTCATAAATACCGCCCTGATTTTATCATCCGGCTGAAGACCGGAAGTTATTTTATCCTTGAGACCAAGGGGCAGGATACGCAGATGGACAAAACAAAGCGAAAATTCCTGGATGAATGGGTCCGGGCAGTAAACAGTCATGCCGGATTTGGGAAATGGCAGTGGGCCGTGTCAAAGGACCCGGCAGATGTTGCGCAGCTTCTCAGTCAGGCATCATCTGCAAAATTTGTTTCTTGAAGCGCACTCCCTGAAAGTCTCAGGATAGTTACCCTCCAAATCTGCTATAATCATTACCATGATTGAAGCCTTGATTTTAGGGATTGTGCGGGGTTTTGCCGAATTCCTGCATGCCCATTTCATCCTGTTGTCCTGGTTCTTCCACTGGGGCGGCAAGCTCGATTCCCTCACCTTCATCATCGCAGGGACATGGCTAAAAATATAAGCAGGATAAAAGAAGAGATAATCGGTGTCGTGTCGCTCCTCTTCAGCGTCTATCTCGGGCTGAGTCTCTACAGCTATTCCAAATGGGATGCCTCTTTCTTTACATATACGAAATCATCGGCAAGGAATTTTGGAGGAGTGGCAGGAGCATATATGTCGGACCTCCTTATGTCGTTCATCGGCTTTGCCTCTTATATTGTTCCGATAGCGCTGATAGTCTTTGGCATCAGAAGGCTGCGCAGCAGGGAAAAAAGAAGGGTATATTTCCTGGGCTCAGCGCTTCTCATCTTCTCAGTCTCCCTCATGTCGGCCCTTCTGATGAACACCTTTCATCTATCAGCGGAAAACGCGCCAGGCGGCATTGCCGGGACTGTCATGGCAGAACTTCTTGTGCATTATCTGTCTGTACTCGGGGCCTATCTGCTCGCCCTTTCGTTTTTTTTCTCCTCCCTTGTCATGCTGATACCGGTGTCACTCAGTCCTTCGCTCTTCCAGCGGACAAAACAGCAGGGTCCTGCAAAGAAACCTGTCAAGGGCATCATCGAGGATGAGGTACTTATCTCCGGCCCGGAGGAAGAGGAAGAGCCTGAGCCGGAGATTATAGAACCGCTGCTTTCGATTGAGCCGCAGTATCTGCCGGAGCCTGAGGCGCGGCCCATTAAGGGCCTGAAACCGGTAAAGACAAAAGACGGCTATATCATTCCATCTTTTGATCTGCTGACAGAATACGATGTTTCCGCTTTCAGGCCCTCGAATGATGAACTCAGGACAAACAGGGAAATGATCCGGAACAAGCTCGCCCATTTCGATGTTGAAGGTGAAATCACGCATGTTCAGCCCGGGCCTGTGGTCACACTCTACAAATTCGAACCTGCCCCTGGAGTGAAGATAAACAAGGTGGTATCACTTGCCGACGACCTGGCCCTTGCTCTGAAGGCCCAAAGCATCAGAATATCACCTCTGGCAGGCGAAAATACGATCGGCATAGAAGTGCCCAACAGAAAACGTGAGATTGTCTCCCTCCGGGGGCTTATTTCTTCAGAAAAGTTTCTCAAGAGCGCATCGAAACTGACGCTGGCGCTGGGAAGAGACATCTCCGGAGAAACCGTCATTGCAGACCTGACCAAAATGCCTCACCTGCTCGTGGCAGGCCAGACAGGCGCAGGCAAAAGCGTTTCAGTGAACTCCATGATCATGAGCATACTTTTCAAGGCCTCGCCTTCAGAGGTGAAGATGCTGATGATCGATCCCAAGGTCATTGAACTTTCGATGTACGATGATATCCCTCATCTTATTTCTCCGGTGATCACAAACCCAAAACAGGCGGCCGAGGCACTCAGGAAGATGGTCTTTGAAATGGAAAGGCGATACCGGTTGCTCGCTGAAAAAGGCGCCCGTAACATAGACGGTTACAACAGGCATGCTCAAGGGGACGAGCAGTTGCCGTATATAGTCATATTCATAGACGAACTTGCAGATCTCATGTTCGCCTCTTCGCGTGAGGTTGAAGACTCCATCACCCGTCTTGCCCAGATGGCACGGGCAGCAGGCATTCATTTAATCATCGGCACGCAGCGACCCTCTGTCGACGTCATTACCGGAATTATCAAGGCAAACCTGCCTTCCCGGATTTCTTTCAAAGTGACCACGAAAATTGACTCCCGGACCATTCTTGACACCCAGGGAGCTGAGCAGCTTCTTGACAAGGGAGATATGCTCCTCATGATTTCCGGACAGGGCATCAAGAGGGTGCATGGCGCCCTGGTTACTGAAGATGAGATCATAGCGGCAACAGCCTTCATCAAACCACAGGGTTCACCTGATTATTCGAGCTTTGAGCAGATATCTGTCGATGCGCCCTCTGCCCAGGATGGCGGCTCCGAAGAGCAGGATGAGATGTACAGTAAAGCGCTTGATTTTGCCGAATCCGCCGGCGAGGTATCCATCTCCTCGCTTCAGCGGAGGTTCAAGATCGGCTATAACAGGGCAGCGCGCATTATGGAGATGATGGAAGAGCAAGGGCTTGTCGGTCCGCCAAAAGGCGCCGGCAAACCCAGAGATTTCATAAGGAGGTGAGCATGGGACAAAACCGTTTATTCATCACAGTCTGTTTCCTTGTCATCTGTTTTGCCTTTCAGACCGGAGCTGGTCCTTCTGAGGCTGCCGATGCCGGCGAGGCTGTTTTGAGGATCCAGAAGGCGTATGAAGATATAAAAGACTTGAAGGGGTCCTTTGTTCAAAAAAATGTCATAAAGGATTTAAACAAGACCGATACATATCGGGGAGAATTCTTCATCAAAAGGCCGCTTAAAATGAAATGGGCATATAAGGGAAAGGCAGCCCAGGACCTCCTTATTAATAATGACTCTGTCCTTATCTATAAAAAGGGCGACAATCAGGCCTACAGGTCCCGTTTCAACAGGGATACATATGGACAGACGCCGGTTGTGCTCCTGACCGGCATGGGCAATATACAGGAGGAGTTCACCATATCCGGAAATGAGCGCAGGCTCCTTCTGAAACCAAAAAAGCCCATGGCAGGCGTCCTTTCTATTACACTGTTTCTGTCGGAAGAGGGTTTTCCAATAAAAGGCTTCACAATACAGGACGGACGTTCAAATGCTGTTGAAATCGAACTAAACGATATTCGTATCAACCCCGGCATCAGGGATTCGCTTTTTGACCCTGAACTGCCCAAAGGCGTAAGTATCTATGAGCAGCATTCTTAAGGCCCT
>JAGVHR010000043.1 GCA_020056455.1 Thermodesulfovibrionales bacterium | reverse complement strand
TTTGTGAGATACCTGCCGCTGCTTGGCGACCTTGGAGCCGGGAAGGTGCTGTTCAAACTCAACAACAGGGGACTGGAAAGGCTGCTTGGAGGAAGTGATCTAAAGGCTGAAATACTTGATTTGGAAACACCTGTAGATTCATTGAACTTTGACACAAACATACACCTCATGAGCCTTCCCCTGATATTCAGGACAAACCTTGAAAATATTCCGTTTAAGCAGAAAAGGTATCTTAAGGCGAATGAGGAGAAGGTCAGGGAATATAAAGAGAGATTCTTCTTTGACGTTCAGAATGACAAATACAAAATCGGCATCTTCTGGCAGGGGAATCCTGCAATAAAGGCTGACAGGAACAGGTCCTTGTTGCTGCGATATTTTTATCCTCTCTTCAAACTTCCTGGTGTCGCGATATATTCTCTTCAAAAAGGCTTTGGCCTTGAACAACTCAACGATCTTCCTGAGGGGGTTGAGATAACAAGCCTTGGAGATACCTTTAATGATTTTTCTGATACGGCCGCGGCCATAGAGAATCTGGATATGGTCATAACCATAGACACAGCAGTAGGGCATCTGTCAGGAGCCTTGGGGAAAAAGACGTGGATATTGCTTCCATTTAACGCTGAATGGCGCTGGCATCTGGATATGGACTACAGCCCGTGGTATGAGGATGTAAGATTGTTCAGACATAAGGAGCCGGGCAAAAAGGACTGGGAAGAGATGATGGAGAGGGTGAAGGAACAGGTAAAAGCATTGCCGTAGACCCCGAGAACATATTTCCGATAGAAATTTCAATAAAGATCTTGACAAACTGCGTTTGGAAGCTATAATACTCAATTAATAACTAAAGATTATCTGAAAGCTGCCGATAAAGAGATAAAATCAGAGTTTTTCTGTACGCTGAAGGTTGTGATATATGGAGGTGATATAATTACAGTTTGATGTCGGCGGACATGCTTCTTGCTGAGTTTTTCTCAATAAGGCGTGATGCATAAGGCATATTATCTATAATCTAATCAAAGGAGGCAGAGGAAAAGGACATGAAAACGATGATGAAAAGACAAAAAGGTTTTACACTTGTGGAAATGGCGATCGTGCTGGTGATTATCGGTATTCTCCTTGGCGCTGTTATAAAAGGGCAGGAGATGATCAACAATGCCAAGATCAAGGCAGTGGTTGACCAGTATAAGAGTCTTACTGCTGCAACGTATGCGTATCAGGACAAATACGGAGAACTGCCGGGTGATGACAACCAGGCTACCACCCGCTCCTGGGCAACCGGCTCTTGCGTTACAACCAACGGCAATTCCGATGGGACAATCACTGAATCTTTTGCTGCGGCCGAGCATCTTGCGTGCGCCGGTTTTATTACAGGTAGTTATAATGGGACTGCTCAGAATATGGCGCATAAATATGGCGGCAATGCTATTGTAATCAGTGCAACAAGCCAGGGCAGAACAGGCAACTCAATCCAATTTGATAGCTTAAGGGCTGAGAACGCGCAGGCAATTGACAGGATGGTGGATGACGGGCTTTATAACAACGGCAGCTGCAGGGCGTCTGCCGATTATATAGCAGAAACCATCATAGCCAGTTTAAACTGTTTCTTCTAAGAGTCATAGACTGTCAGAAGACTGATAAATCAGCGACAATTATAAAAGGGAGGCTTTGCCTCCCTTTGTTTTTATTATGAAAATCAAAGACCTGCCTGCCATACTTATTAAATTGTCCGCTATAGCAGGGATAATGCTTGTTATTTACGGCTATTATCTGCTGAGTGTTTCGGCTGAGACTGAATTTTCAGAGGTGATGCGACGCGCCAGAAACGGTATGTTCTTTACAGTGGGCGGCGCTGCCCTGGTGATGTTTTATATGATCAAACGATGGGTGTAGGGGACATCCTATAACGTTGATCTCATTTCCGACTTTTTGCAAGGTCGTCATTTTTGGGTTTTGTTTTTTTGCTTTTCCATCTGCTTTTCAAGCCTGATCCTGCTGAATTCCTCAATGTTCCTCCTTTGCCTGCGCTATTTCTGAAAAGTGGTACACTGTAAATGATCCAAATATAAGGAGGACCTCAATGAACATATCGGAACTATCGAGAAGGGATTTTATGAAAGTTTTGGGAGCAGCAGCAGCAGGCACCCGGTTTTTCTCCCCTTTTGATGATGCACAGGCTGCAGATGCTCCTGATATATCATCTGCAGACCGTGTGTTCATTACAAATGAAGATTCCAATACCATAAGTGTTATTAATCCGGCAGACAATACGGTCGAGAGCACTATTAACCTGACAAGTTTTGATGAAGACCCAAGGCCGCCCTTCCGGTTTGCGGTTGGCGGGACAATGCCTGCGCATGCAGCAATGATCCATAAACCGCTCTATCACGGCTGCATCGGTGCGCATGGAGTTGTCCCGTCTCCTGATGGGCGTCTGTTGGCTGTGTGCGGTCGGGGGTCAAGCAATGTCTATATCATTGATGCAGTAAACAGGAAGGTTGTCGGCAATATGCCCAACCCTTTTGCTTCACCTACTACAAACCCGGAACGGATTACAAGCGGTATCCTTGTAGGCCGGGAGCCCCATGAGCCCACATTCACCAGAAATGGAAAAGAACTTTGGGTCGCCCTTCGGGGAGAGGACAGAATAGCGGTCCTTGATGTCGGGTTGGCTGTTAAACAGTCAGGAGGTGTTGAGGCAAAGGCGATAAGGCAGTTTGTAAGCACGATTAACGGACCTTCCCAGGTATGGTTCAGCGCCGACGGCTTGCTCGCCTTTGTGGCAAGTCAGAGAGTGTCAAAGGTCGATATTTTCAGGGTCCACCCGGATGCGGATGGGTACACCCATCCTGAACAGCTCACAACTCTGGACATAGGGCCTCAGGACAAACCGGGATTCACACCGTTTCTCAAGACAGCTCCTGACGGGAAAGAGATCTGGCTATCCCATAAACTGGCGGATGCGGTGTCTGCCCGTGACACTTCCGGACCCTTTGATCTTTTAGATCACATACCCATTGGCAGTATGTCGCGCCCTAATCATCTGGAATTCATTGAAAATGCAAAGGGTAAATGCGTTTACGTGAGCCTTGCCAGAGTTGATGACAACGGTCCTGGAGGAGTACCCTCCAGCCAGATCGCTATTATTGACCGTAGCGCTTTTCCAGGACAGAGGAAAGTTGTCAGAACTTTTTTTTCCGGAGGCAGGGAGTCACACGGTTTATGGACAAATCCGGCAAACAATCTGCTCTATGTCGCCCATGAGCAGGATGAACTGCCAGGCACTCCCAACGCCGGACAGACTGTGGCAAGCGCGTTTGATGTGTCCGATCCATTCAACCCAGGATTTATTGCAAGGATACCACTTGGCAGTCTGAAGTTGCCGTCCGGAGAATTACGGAATAAGAAAAGCATTAACCTTGTATATGTCCGTCCAGGATTTCGTGGCCAGACCGGATAAAGGAGATCCCATGCGATTTTTAATCCTGATTGTCATTTGCATAATACCGTATGCGTCTGTTTTGGCTCAGGACCATTCAGGCCATAAAAAAGGGTCTGAAAAACTGACGCCCGAATTTACGCGCTTTATGATGGAGATGGATGTTGGAATGAAAAAAATGATGGACAACATGCATGCTCCCGGCTATTCGGGAGACCCTGATCTGGATTTTCTGGCTATGATGATCCCACATCATGAGGGAGCTGTTGAGATGTCGCGTCTTGTGCTTATTTATGGCCGGGATCCCCTTGTCCGCAGGCTGGCAGAGGACATTATTGCAGGCCAGCAGGTTGAAATCGAGACCATGAAGCTGCGCCTTATGATATTGCGCAGCAGCCCTGATCCTGAGCCTGGAGGCTTTCCTGCCCTCGGAGGCACGCGCGGTCAGGTTGACACGGACAAATAAAAAAAAGTCTGCGTATTAAACCGGTCATTTGTTTGTCCCGAAGCCGGCAGCAGTTTAAAATATCCTGCGAGCTTCGGGCAGTTTCATCCTGCCTGACAATGCCTCGGGGCATCTGCTGTCTTTTTATGCGCTGTTATCGCCAATAAAGCCGGAACCAGGGATGCAGGAACTGTGAGAGGCTGGGACTTCTTTGGACAAGAACGTATGAATATTGATGTTGGTTTCAAATGGGTCTGTCCTGTAGAATTGATGGTATCATTATGCCATGGAGGATGAATATGCAACAGTGGATCATTCAAAAGGGATGAAAGAAATGGAACAGGCCATAGAGGTAACAGGACTCAGGACAAGATATGGGGACCGCGAGGTCCTCAAAGGTCTTACGTTTTCCATCCCCAGGGGGAAGACAACCGTCATCCTTGGCGGCAGCGGCTGCGGTAAAAGCACGCTCCTGAAGCATCTGATCGGCCTGCTGAAACCATCTGAGGGCAGCATTATCGTAAACGGCCGGGAAATCACCACTTTGGGCGATGCGGAAATGGATGAGGCGAGGAAAAAAATGGGGGTGCTTTTCCAGGGTTCTGCGCTTCTGAATTCCATGACCATTGCGGACAATGTGGCGCTTCCGGTCCGGGAGCATACGAAGATCAATGATTCGACCATAAAGATCATGGTACGCATGAAACTCGATCTGGTCGGACTCTCAGGCTTTGATCAGTTTTATCCGGCCCAGCTTTCAGGCGGTATGAAGAAACGCGCAGGTCTTGCAAGGGCGCTTGCGCTTGATCCTGAACTGCTTTTCTTTGATGAGCCTTCCGCAGGTCTCGACCCGGTGACAGCGGCTGGTCTTGATGAACTGATCCTGAAACTCAGGAATGTTTTCAGGATGACGATTGTGGTTGTGACTCATGAACTGGAAAGTGTTTTCATGATAGCAGATTATGTTATCATGCTCGACAAGGG
>JAGVHR010000044.1 GCA_020056455.1 Thermodesulfovibrionales bacterium | reverse complement strand
CCTTCTCTTTCAAGCGGCACAGCCAGCTTCAGCGGGGTTTGGCCGCCGAACTGCACGATCACGCCAAGCGGTTTTTCAACTTCGATGATATTGAGCACATCCTCGAGAGTCAGCGGCTCAAAATAGAGCCTGTCGGCAGTATCATAGTCAGTACTCACTGTCTCGGGGTTGCAGTTGACCATGATCGTTTCATAGCCGAGTTCCTTTAGTGCATAGACCGCATGTACGCAGCAATAGTCGAATTCGATTCCCTGTCCGATCCGGTTCGGCCCTGACCCAAGAATTATCACTTTCTGTTTGCCGGTAGGATTGACTTCTGAATCAAAAGACAGGGACGCATCAAAAGTAAAGGGTGAAGGGTTTTCACTTCTGACTTCTGTATCCTGTATCCTGTAAAAGGGCCGTTCATATGTCGAATAAAGATACGGAGTGTATGCAGAGAACTCTGCCGCGCAGGTGTCAACCATCTTATATACAGGCCTGATATTGTTTTCTTTCCTGAGCTTTCTGACCTGTGTCTCGTCCATGCCGAGAAGTCTGCCGAGTCTGCGGTCGGAAAAGCCGTACTCTTTTGCTTCGCGAAGTAAAAGAGCCGGGTTTTGAGCGCTTGCCGCACTCTTGAGTTTCTCTTCAAATTCAATTATCTGCCGGAGGTTATTAAGAAACCAGGGGTCGATCTTTGAAAGCTCATATATATCCTGCACTGCCATTCCGGTCCTCAGCGCCTGAGCAACATACCATATCCTCTCCGCTCCAGGTATTGTCAATCTGTTTTTTATCTTTTCAGGGTCTGAGGAGACCTCCTCAAGGCCGTAACTCCCTGATTCAAGGCTCCTCAGGGCCTTTTGAAGGGATTCCCTGAAAGTCCTTCCAATTGACATAGCCTCACCCACTGATTTCATCTGGGTCGTGAGCACAGAATCCGCAGCCGGGAATTTCTCAAAGGCAAACCTCGGGAATTTGGTCACAACGTAGTCTATGGCCGGCTCAAACGATGCAGGAGTCTCACGGGTAATGTCATTTCTGATCTCATCGAGAGTAAGGCCTACAGCCAGTTTTGCGGCGATCTTTGCGATTGGAAAGCCGGTTGCCTTTGATGCAAGCGCAGAGCTTCTGGAGACTCTCGGGTTCATCTCGATGACGATCATGCGGCCTGTGTACTGATTTATCGCAAACTGGATATTCGACCCGCCTGTGTCAACACCTATCTCCCGAATGATTGCGATCGATGCGTCTCTCATGCGCTGGTACTCTTTGTCTGTGAGAGTCTGCGCCGGAGCAACCGTAATGGAATCCCCTGTATGCACTCCCATTGGATCAAAGTTTTCAATGGAACAGATAATCACGACATTGTCTTTTGTGTCACGCATTACCTCAAGCTCATACTCTTTCCAGCCGAGAGCGGATTCTTCAACGAGCACCTGACTCACAGGGCTGAGTTTTAGTCCTTTATCCAGAAGCTCCGTATACTCTTCGATGTTGTACGCTATTCCTCCACCTGTGCCCCCGAGGGTAAAGGCAGGTCTCAGGATAGCAGGAAATCCGGTATGTTCTACTGCATCCAGCCCCTGCTTCAAGGTTGAGACAGTGGCGCTTTTCGGCAGATCGAGACCGATCCTGAGCATTGCCTGTTTGAAGAGCTCCCGGTCCTCTGCCTTTTTGATTGCTGAGAGCCTTGCTCCTATAAGTTCAACGCCATATTTTTCAAGAATGCCGCCTTCTGCAAGCTTCACCGCAAGATTAAGGGCTGTCTGCCCTCCCATTGTAGGCAGCATCGCGTCAGGCCGCTCTTTTTCAATAATCATCTCCAGTATCTCGACTGTAAGCGGCTCAATATAGGTAATATCAGCAGTTTCCGGATCAGTCATGATAGTGGCAGGATTGGAATTTACAAGGACTACCTGATATCCCTCGTCCCTGAGCGCCTTGCACGCCTGGGTGCCGGAATAATCAAATTCGCAGGCTTGACCGATCACGATAGGGCCTGAACCTATGAGCAGTATCTTCCTTATGTCTTGTCTTTTGGGCATAATTACCTCAAGCTTGAATTTTCAGAAATTCCCTTATCTCATCATGTACAGACAGCACATCCTCTATGCTGCTATGGGCAAAGACCGTTTTGTCAGTCCCGTCAGCAAGCGTAAGCTTGAGCGAGTAAAATGAAGTCTCCTCGCCAAACCCCGGGATGACCGTTCCATGCATCGCCGAGATCCTTTTGACAAACTCAACACCATCACGGTTGATAACATCCGACTTCTTTGTATCTATTCTTAGTCCTGAAATGCCGCCAAGCGGCAGGCATTCAAGCCGCTTTTCCCATATCCGGTGCAGGCTTATCACTACAGTCTCCTTTTGTCTGTCGACAACGGTCTCAAGATAAGGCTCTCTGAATACGAATTTTCTAAAGAGAGGGAATGCGACAATGAAAAGGACCATAAAGATCGCATAGAAAAAGGCCTTTTTCCCGAAACTCATTACCAGGACAAAGTATGCTGCACCTGCAAACGCAAAGGAGGCGAGTATAGACGAAAACTCCCTGTTATAGATGCCGCTGTGAAGAAGACTTCCCCTGTCTGCTACAAAGCTTGTAGTCCTGAGGACAAGAGTGGATGCGCTCTTTGAAAGCAGGTATGCGCTGTCCTCTTTCTGAATCAAGCAACGCCCTGCCCAAGCATCTTTCTGAACTGTGTGAAAATATGCGCAGAGTCATTGGGGCCCGGCCCGGCCTCCGGATGATGCTGGACGGAGAAGACCGGCAGTTCAACATGCTGCATCCCCTCTTCAGTTCCGTCATACAGATTCTTATGCGTAAGAATGACCTTGCCCTTCAGGCTGCCGATATCAACACAATAGTTATGGTTCTGGGAGGTTATATCAACCCTGCCGGTAGCTGTTTCCTTTACAGGATGATTGCCTCCGTGGTGGCCGAACTTCAGCTTATATGTCCTGCCGCCCATGGCGAGCCCGAGGATCTGGTGGCCCAGGCAGATGCCGAAAACCGGTTTTTTACCTATAAGTTTTTTCGCAGCTTCGATCCCATAAACGGTCCGCTCCGGGTCGCCGGGGCCATTGCTCAGCAAAACACAGTCCGGGTCCATTTCGAGGACCGCCTCAGCAGGTGTCTGCGCCGGAACAACAGTTGCCTGGAACCCGGCTTCCACAAGGTTTCGCAGTATGTTGAATTTGACGCCGAAGTCATAAACAACAACCCGTACCGGCAAACGGTCTTTCCCCATGTCCTTGCTTCTGACTTCTTCAGAACACCACTGCAGGCAGCCTTTTTCCCAGGTGTATATATTTTTTGTGGAGACCTCTTTCACATAATCAAAAACCGATATGCCCGGGTGGGCCCTGACTTTGCGGAGGAGACTCAGAGGATCAGTATCTGT
>JAGVHR010000167.1 GCA_020056455.1 Thermodesulfovibrionales bacterium | reverse complement strand
TTCTGCATATACAAGTATTGTCCTGCCTTCAAGAGGACTACCGTCCCATTTGGGCTTTGGAAGCGGATCGACCCCTGTAGCTTTCAGCCGCCATTCATATCCTTCCCAGCCCTTTTCAAAATTACCGGAAAGAAGATATGCCGTTCCCAGATTCTTGTGAGCATCGATATAATCAGGCCGTAACAGCACAGCCTGCCTGTAAGCCTCAATCGATTCATACATCATGCCTTTGTCCTCAAGCGCAAGCGCGAGATTGTTAAATATTTCTGCACTTTCAGGCGATAGCGACAGGGCTTTTCTGAAGTTTTTCAAAGCATCATCGATCATGCCTTTGTCCTGCAGAGCAAGGCCAAGGCTTATATGTGCATCAACAAAATCAGGGTTGAGTTCAAGGACCTTTCGGAAGTTTTCGGTAGCTTCATCAGTACGCTTGTTAAACCTCAACGCTATTCCGAGATTATTGTAATAAGAATATGCGTACGGATTTATATCAATCGCCTTGCTTATAAACGCTATGGCTTCGTCATACCGTCCTTGCCTGCCTGCTATCAGGCCAGCGAGGTGAAATACGTCGGGGCCGCCTCCCTCTTGTTCCATAATCCTTCGGCAGATAATCCCAGCATCATCGAGATCCCCTGCACGATAAAAATGCAGGGCGTCATCAAAACTATTGCGTTCCTCTGCCATTCTCACCTCTTTGCCTATTCTTTACCTCAAACTGCCTATTATCTCAACCTTTATCTGTCCTTTAACCCTCTGCATCATCTCTGCCCAGTCCTTTTTGCCCGGCTCCTTATGTCTGAACAGTCTCACATCCTCATACCATGGGCTGTATTCCATATCCATATGCCACCGCCATTCAGCATATGCCGGCAGCAGTATCCATGTCTTTTTCCCTAAAGCAGCTGACAAATGAGCTACAGCAGTGTCAATCGTTATCACAAGGTCCAGGTTCTCTATGGCAGCAGCAGTATCAGAAAAATCATTGAAAGTCTCTCCAAGGCTAACAATCTCAATGTCTTCAGGCAGTCCATTCAGCTGCTCTATGCCATGCCCCTTCTGCAGAGAATAAACTTTAACTCCTGGAAGTCTGCAGATCGGATTAAATAGATGGAGAGGAATGGATCTGCTTCTGTCGTCTTGATAGTCAGGATTCCCCTGCCAGAAGATTCCGATCTTTATTAATGCCCTTTCATTGATTCCGTTTTTGTCATCCCCGCTTGCCGGGACTCTTTTCTGAAAGAGAGATTGCGGACAAGCCGGAATGACAGGCAAAAAGAACTTCTCCCTGTACCACTTCATCCGCTGCTCATTCGCCTTAAGATATCTCTTGCCCTTGAAAGGTATATTTTCAAGGTTTGTCCTGAATACCCGGGGAAGGCTCATGAGGTATATGTTTGTATCAAAGTTCAATGAATCTACAGGTGTTTCCAAGTCAAGTATTTCAGCTTTCAAATCACTTTCTCTTAAAAGTTGTTTCAGTCCTTCTTGCGAAACAAACATGACCTTCTTTGCACTGAATATTTCATAGAGATCCGGCAGGTATCTCACAAATTGCAGAGTGTCTCCATATCCCTGTTCAGCATAGACAATAATCGACTTGCCCTTCAGAGAACTGCCATCCCAATGCGGTTTTGTCAGTGGAGATACCCGGTTGGCCTTTAGCTTTTGTCTCCATTCATATTCCTCCCATCCTCTGTCAAAGTCCTTTTTGAGAAGATAAGCCATACCTAAATTGTAGTGAAATTTGGAATTATAAGGATTCAACTCTGAAGCTTTCCTGAAATATTTAACAGCCTCATCAGTTAGCCCCTTATCACAAAACGCAATACCCAGATTATTAAATGCTTCCGTATAATCAGGCTTTAGCGCCAGGGCCTTCCTCGCGCAATTTATCGCCTCGTCAGGCATACCGCCTTTCTTATTAAATGCGGTAGCAAGGTTGTTATACGCCTCAAAATCACTCTTAAGTGCCAAAGCTTTTTTAAAATTCTCTATCGCATCCTCCAGCAGCCCCTTCTCACAAAACGCAATACCCAAATTGCTAAATGCTTCCACATAATCAGGCTTTAGCGCCAGGGCCTTCCTCGCGCAATTTATCGCCTCGTCAGGCATACAGCCTTTCTTATTAAATGCGGTAGCAAGGTTGTTATACGCACTGTCAAAATCGCGCTTAAAAGACAAAGCTTTTCTAAAATTCTCTATCGCCTCCTCCAGCAGGCCCTTCTCATAAAACGCAATACCCAGACTATTATATGCGTTTGCATCAGAGGGAGCCAGGGCCAATACCTTTCTGAAGCTCTCTATGGCCTCGTCAAGCATTCCTTTATTCAGAAATGCTCTCCCAAGGTTATTATGTGCACTTGCGCTGTCCGGCTTTAAGGTCAAAGCTTTGTTGAAAGCCTCTATAGCGCCATCAGGAACGCCTTTGTCTGCATATGCATTTCCAAGGTTATAATAATACGAATATTCACGCGGATTGCTGCAAACAGCGTTATTGAAATAGTGGATTGCTTCGTCTAATTGCCCTGTATTGACTGCAATAATGCCCAGCAGATGCCATGTTTCCCCATGGGCAGGATCTATCAACAGTATCTGCCTGCATATCAGTTCTGCCTGACGGAGATTCCCTGTCTGGAAATAGTAAGCAGCAGCCTCCAGATCCTTCATGTCAATCTGCGGCTTCTTTATCTTTATTTTCTTTGCCATAACTAAAAATCAGGCATAGGATTAAGAAAAATAGGGAGCGCCAGTATTAGTTCCTGTCGGCCCTTTATCTTTGCTCAACCACTACCTGTCCTTTAACCCTCTGCATCATCTCTGCCCAGTCCTTTTTGCCCGGCTCCTTATGTCTGAACAACCTCACGTCCTCATACCATGGGCTGTATTCCATATCCATAAGCCAGCGCCATTCAGCATATGTCGGCAGCAGTACCCATGTCTTTTTCCCTAAAGCAGCTGACAGATGAGCTACTGCAGTATCAATCGTTATCACCATATCAAGGTTCTCTATGGCAGCGGCAGTATCAGAAAAATCATTAAAGTTCTCCCCGAGATTTGTTATCTCAATTCCCTCAGGAAGATCATTGAGCTGCTCTATGCCATGGCCCTTCTGCAGGGAATAGACCTTTACATCAGGCAGATTGCATAATGGATAGAAATATTGCAGAGATATGGACCTGTTCTTATCTCGCTCTAATTCAGGGTCTCCCTGCCAGAAAATGCCGACTTTCAGTGGCAAGTGACAAGAGGCAAGTGGCAAGTTGAAATACTTCTCTCTGTACCAATTCACCTTTCCGGGATTTGCCTTAAGATACCTTTTCTGCTTAAATGGTATGTTTTCAAGGTTTGTTCCGAATATCCGGGGAAGGCTTAACAAAGGCACATGTACATCAAAATAGCATGGGTTTTCATGAATGGAATCATCCAATATCTGAATTTCAGGATAGTTGTCCTTAAAGAGCCCGGCCAACGCAGTCTGAGGCTCGAATAAAACCCTCTTTGCTCCAGAACTGACCAGCAAAGGCAGATATCTTGCAAATTGTATAGTGTCGCCGGCGCCCTGTTCCGCGTAAACATAAATAATTTTGCCGTCAAGCAGGCATCCATCCCAGACAGGTCCGGGGAAAGGAGGCGTACGAATCTTCAGCCTCCATTCATATCCTTCCCATCCCTTTTCAAAATTACCGGAAAGAAGATATGCCGTTCCAAGAGTCAGATGTATTTTCGCATCGTCCGGCATCAACTCCGATGCCTTTTTAAAATAATCGACTGCCTTGCCGATATCACCCTTGCTCTCAAGCGCCGCTCCAAGATTGACATATGCGTCAACATAATCGCCTTGTAATAATATCGCCTTCTCATAATTTTCAATTGCAGCGTCAATCATTTCTTTATTAATAAATACATTTGCAAGATCATTATAGGCAGGCGCATAGTCAGGACTCAACGCAATCGTCTTTTTAAAATACTGAATAGCATCATCATAACAGCCCTTGGAGCTGCAAAGAAGACCGAGCCTGTAAGAACAATGAAAATTGGAAGGATTTAATTCAATTGCCTCTTTGAAATATTGAGCAGCCTCATCATGACGCCCTTGCCGGCATAAAACCACGCCAAGAAGGTGCAGGCCATCTGCCCTGTTATTGTTGCAGCCGATCATCCGGCGGCATATTATTTCCGCCTGCTGAAGGTTCCCGGCGCGATAAAACTCCAGGACTTCATCAAAACTATTATGGCGCTCTGTCATTGCCCCTTCTTTGTTGCGGCTCAAGAAGCAGACTATCTCCGAAAGTGGCCGCTTCTGCCGCCCTTTTTTTCGAGGAGCATTATGTCCGAAATGACCATTTCCTTGTCGACTGCCTTGCACATATCGTAGATAGTAAGGGCCGCAGCAGCGACAGCGGTAAGGGCCTCCATCTCAACACCGGTCCGCCCGGATATTTTAACTCCTGCTGTAATCGCAACAGCGCTTTTGGCCTTATCAAGCTCGAAATCCACAGTGATTGAGGAGATGTTCAAAGGGTGGCAGAGGGGTATGATATCAGAAGTCTTTTTTGCAGCCATAATACCGGCAATCCGCGCTGCCGCAAGCACATCGCCCTTGGCAAGCCTGTTTTCCCCGACAAGAGCAAGGGTCTCTTTTTTCATTATCACGCAACCGGCAGCAATCGCCTCTCTGTCCGTCACGGCTTTTTCCGTAACATCGACCATCCGCGCCTTTCCTGCTTCATCAATATGGGAGAGTTCATTCATCCTTTTTCTCACCTTCTTTCCGTAAATTTTGTTCAAGTTTAACAGATAAATTCACTATTGGTCTACATTGCGAATTGCACTGCCGCCGCTGTAACTGCTCAGGTCGCTCAGACTGTAGTCCGGCAGAACTGAGCAATGGCCCTGGGCTTTATGTGAACTCGCATGCTTCCCCTATTTTCCCGAACTCCTGCAGACTATCCACCTGCGAATTACATTAATGATAAGTCTTTACATGCCTGCGACCCATCTATTATTATTGTTAGGTATGACAACAGCATGCGTACTCGGCATTTCAGGATACTCGGGCTCAGGCAAGACAACCCTTATTGAAAAGCTCATACCAGAATTAAAACGGCAGGGATTTCTTGTCGGAATCGTCAAACACGTCCATCACGAACTTTCGGTCGACATCAGCGGAAAGGATACAGACAAATTCTTCCGTGCAGGCGCTGATTATGTCTATGCTCATGACGAAAAAACGGGATTTGCGAGGATGGGTGCTGAAGGGCGAAATCTCCAGGATGCACTCAGGGGCCTTCCCAGCGCGCTCGACCTGATAATTGTCGAGGGGCATAAGGATATTCCGATGGATGGGATCTGGCTTGAAACAAGTCCTGAAGCACGAGATCTCCGGAGTTCAGTAAATGGCAGGAAAGTAATACACAGAGAAGCCCGCGACTACGTTGAGCAGACTCTCGCCTTTACAGTCAATCGCCTGCGGGAATTTCACGACAGGCGCCGGATCAATGCTGGAATTCTTGTCGGAGGCAAAAGCTCGAGAATGGGACGCTCCAAGGCATTGCTTTCTCTTAACGGTGAAACGCTCCTTGAGAAGACCTGCAGGACGCTTTCGACCGTTTCCGATGCAGCCTTGCTGCTTGGCTCCGGTGATCTTCCGGAGTCTCTCATGGACATGGAGCGCCTGCCTGATGTCCCGGATGTTGTCGGACCTCTTGCCGGAATGCTCAGCGCATTCAGGTGGGCGCCTGACAGGGCATGGATAATCTCCTCAGTGGACATGCCATTAATGCATCGGGAGGCTTGGGAATGGCTTTTAGAA
>JAGVHR010000241.1 GCA_020056455.1 Thermodesulfovibrionales bacterium | reverse complement strand
GTCAGGCGATGCCAACGAGTTTGCGCATGGCAAGGGAGACAGACAGTTCATGAATCTGACCTTTAACCTTAACCCCGCCCTTCTGCTGACTTCGCCGAACTCAGTGCTGGGCGCTGGTGTGATCATCCTGCCGACCAGGGACCCTAATCAGGCGATCATCAGCGCCATGGTCTTTGACTCAAACGGTAAGGCAAACAGGAGCGGCTTTGACACTGCCTTTGAGGGCAACAATACCTATTCCGTCGAAGGCAGGGTGAGGACTGATTTCTTCGGCATGACCGGCCACCAGCTTCTGGGCGCAGCCTATTCGACCAAGGACTTCGCATCCCTTGAGCAGAACTCGCTCCTGCTGCTTAAAGGCCTTGTACAAAACGGAACGCTCAATACAGCGAAAGAGGATGACTCCTGGGCGGTGTACTATAACTTTGATCAGTATCTGTATGAGCCGAAGAAGGGACAGGGCATCGGTATCTTCGGAAGATTCGGCGCAACGGACGGCAAAGCGAACCCCGTACACTATTTCTACAGTCTTGGAATAGGCGGCAAGGGTGCCATGAAGAGCCGTCCGAACGATGCCTTTGGCATCGGCTTTTACAATATGGATATGAGTCATCCGAAGCTTACCGGCATTTTCAAAGACAGGGAGTTTCTGAGGGATGAATATGGGGTTGAGGCTTACTACAATATCGCGCTTACACCGTGGCTGAAGCTGACCCCTGACATTCAAATTATCAGGCCTGCACAGAAAGAGGTTCTTAGTGTCAGCGCAGACGGTCTTTCGCTCATAAGCCATAAAAAAATCGACGCGGCAACGGTCCTCGGGCTGAGATTGCAGATGGTTTTTTAGAGGGGAAAATGAAACAGAGAGATGCAAAAACTCATGGAGGAATCATGAAAAAATGCGGTTATGTCGTAGCGGTTGTTATGGTTCTGCTGTCTATGGCTGTTGTCTCATGGGCAGAAGATGATGCAGAACTGGCCAAGAAACTTTCGAACCCTGTGGCCAGCCTGATCAGCGTGCCGTTTCAGAACAACTGGGATTTTGGCATCGGGCCTGAGGATGCGATGCGCTATACGCTAAATGTACAGCCGGTCATTCCATTTTCGATCGGAAAAGACTTTAACCTCATCACCCGCACAATCGTACCGATCATCTCAGCGGAATCACCGGTAAAAGATGGTGATGACAGAAGCGGATTAGGCGACATAGTGCAGAGTTTCTTTTTCTCGCCAAAAGCACCGACGAGCGGTGGCTGGATATGGGGTGTGGGTCCCGTGATCCTTTATCCAAGCGGCACCGATAAATTGAGCGCACATAAGTGGGGAGCAGGCCCCACAGCAGTTTTGCTGAAACAGGACAGCGGCTGGACCTACGGTCTGCTGGCAAACCACATCTGGTCTCTTTCAGGCCATGGAGTGAATGACATCAGCGCCACATTTCTTCAGCCTTTTGTGTCGTATACAACGAAGACCTTTACGACCATAGGTCTGAATACGGAAAGCACGTACGACTGGGAAAACAGCCAGTGGACAGTGCCGGTAAATCTGAGCGTAAGCCAGTTGCTGAAGATCGGGGGAAGACCGATCCAGTTTCAGGTCGGCGGCAGATACTATGCAGACAAGCCTGAGGGCGGTCCGGACTGGGGGCTTCGCTTCGGCGTGACCTTCCTGTTCCCGATATAGGATATATGACCGGCAGCTATTTTGAATTTTGATGAGAGGAGCTTCGAATTCAGACTGAATGTAACAAGCATTATTTAATTAAGGAGGAGCCATGAAGATTAAAAGATTATTTGCTCAGACGTTAACATTTTTCCTCGCGTTGCTCTTGATAGTGCCGCCGTGCGTGTTTGGCCAGGATGCGGGGGGAAAACCGGCCTTCAAACAGGAGGAACTGGACCAGCTGCTTGCTCCGGTAGCACTCTACCCTGACTCCCTGCTTACCCAGGTGATGATGGGCTCAACATATCCTCTGGAAGTCGTGCAGGCTGAGCGCTGGGCAAAACAGAACAAGTCCCTTAAAGGTGATGCATTGGCAAAGGCCCTTGAGGCGCAGCCCTGGGACCCGAGCGTTAAGTCGCTTGTCAATTTTCCGCAGGTGCTGACCATGATGAATGAGAAGCTCGACTGGACCCAGAAGCTCGGAGATGCCTTTTTAGCCCAACAGAAGGATGTAATGGCTACGGTACAGAACCTGCGGGCAAAGGCCCAGGCAGCCGGCAACCTGAAAACAACCAAGGAGCAGGCCGTCAAAGTGGAGAAAGAGATCATCATCATCGAACCTGTAAGTCCGCAGGTATTCTATGTGCCTGCGTATAACCCGACGATCATCTATGGCGCATGGTGGTACCCTGCCTATCCGCCTTATTACTACTATCCGCCGGGTTATATGGCAGCTCCTTACGTAGCCTTTGCCACCGGTGTTGCCGTCGGCGCAGCATGGGGCTATGCATGGGGACATGCAAACTGGCATGGCGGAGATGTGGATATCGACATAAATAAAAATATCAACATAAACAATAACATCAACAGGGATAAATACAAACAGCAATATCAGGGGAAAGGCAAGGGGCAGTGGCAGCATGATGCAAGCCATCGTGGTGGAGTAGCTTACAACAATCAGGCTGTAGCGCAGAAATATAACAGGGGAGCCGGGAGCGATGCAGCAAAGTCACGGGAAGCGTACAGGGGCCGTGCTGAGCAGGGACGGCAGGATATTTCTAAAGGCGGAGCCGATCAATTCAAAGGAAGGCAGGGCCAGGGACAGCCTGGCGGCGATCGGTCTGGTATTAAGCAGGGCGGTGGCGCCTTCGAGGGAATGGATCGGGGCGGCAGCGCTGTCAGGCAGTCCAGTGGACGGGGACAGTCGAGCCGTGAAAACATGTCCCGCGGCGGTGGCAGCGGTTTCGGCGGCGGCAGAAGCGGTGGTGGCCGCAGATAAGTGCCGAGGGTGCATGAGATCTTCACAGATTCCATAAAGGAGGAACAATAATGATTCTCAGGATAAAGGAAAGAAATATACCGGTGTGGTCCGGCTTGCTGATCGCTGTTATGGTCATGCTGACAGTGGGTATGGCCTTTGGTGGGACACCAAAGGCAGCACAGAAACAGAAGATGTTTTCTTCGGCTGAAGATGCAGTGACGGCTGCAGTGACGGCTGCGAAGAACAATGATGACAAGGAACTTATTGCGATCTTTGGCCCCTCAGCAATAGATCTGGTCTTTTCCGGGGATGCTGTTGCCGATAAACAGAGGCGTGAGCAGTTTCTCAAGTCATATGATGAAAAACACAGTCTTGTTTTCGAAAAAGACGGCATGGTCATGGTGATCGGCAACAAGGACTGGCCTTTCCCTATCCCGCTTGCGAAAAAAGGCGATGTCTGGTGCTTCGATACGGACAAGGGCAGAGATGAGATCCTGAGCCGCCGCATCGGAGACAATGAACTCAGCACTATACAGGCCCTTCTTGCTGTAGTCGACGCTCAGCGTGAGTATGCGATGTTCGATCGCGACGGCAACGGCTTTAATGATTACGCCCGGAAGTTCCGGAGCGATCAGGGGAAGAAAAATGGCCTTTACTGGAAAGCAAAGGAAGGCGAGGAGCTGAGCCCGCTGGGCGAATTCATGTCCGGCGCACAGTTTGACGAATATGCCGTGACCGGCGACAATAAGACCCCTGTTCCTTACCACGGCTACTACTTCAGGATGCTAATGAAACAGGGAGAACACGCAAACGGCGGCGCCTTTGACTATATCGTGAAAAATAAGATGATCGGAGGCCTTGCCGTTGTTGCGTCTCCGGCAAAGTACGGTAATTCAGGCGTGATGACCTTTATCATCAATCATAACGGCGAGGTCTATGAAAAGGACCTCGGAGAGAACACGGCTAAGGCGGCAAAGGCCATAAAATCATTCGATCCTGATAAGACATGGAAAAAGGCTCCGGCGCCTTCAGGCAAGTAAGGGATAGCGCGATGGCGATCATAGAGAACGATAACAGAGTGAATAAAATGAAAAAGAAGCGTTTTGTTATATTGGTTGCGATACTGACAATTATTGCGTTTGCTGCGGTTGTGAGCGCTGCGGAGAAGAAGTATTCGGGGTTCCTCGGCAAATACGATGGCCTTAAAAAAGGCCCTAAAGACGGAGTTGCGGAACGCTATCTTAAAAAGGGTGTTGATTTCAGGAAATACAACAAGATCATGCTCGACAGCGTTGTCTTCTTCCTGGCTGAAGATGCCGAGTACAAAGGGATCAGCGCTGAGGATATGAAAGAACTGACAGATACTTTTAACAAGGCAGCTGTTGAGGCTCTTGGAAAGAGCTACCCGCTTGTCGGAGAGGCCGGCCCTGATGTTATAAGGGTACGTGTCGCAATTACGAAACTTAAGCCGAGCAAGCCCGGCTCAGCCACCATGACTACTGTAATGCCGGTAGGCCTGGCATTAAGTTTTATCAAGAAGGGAACTACGGGTGAATTCGCTGGAGTTGGGAGCACAGGCATTGAGGCTGAAATCCTTGATTCACTTACAAATGAACAGATCGGCGCTGCTGTTGACTACAAGCCTGGAGGGAAGATGTCAGGATTTGCCAGGTGGAGCGCTTCCAGGGAGGCCTTTGAGTTCTGGACCGCAAGATTGAAGGCTTTTCTTGATGACGCGCATGGTGTTGGTCCGAAGGCGAAGTAATGGTGATAAATATGTCTGTTAAAAGGAGGAGACGTATGAAGGTAAATGCAGCTGTCAATATGAGGTTTATTACGGCGGTTGTTCTGCTCGCAGTCATCACAATGATCGGAGACGCTTCAGCGCAGTCTCTATCATCTTCCCTCGGGGTTGTGGTGTATCCCTCGAAGGGACAGGCTGCCCAGCAGCAGGGCAAAGATGAAGGTGAATGCTTTGGCTGGGCAAAGCAGCAGACAGGGATCGACCCGATGGCAGTGGCAAGCGCCCCTACCCAGCAGCCTGGTCCGGCAGTGGGCGGCGGCGAGCGGGTACGTGGCGCAGCACGTGGCGCTTTAGGCGGTGCGGCGATTGGCGCCATCGCAGGCGATACAGGAAAGGGCGCTGGCATTGGTGCTGTAGCCGGAACCATGGCAGGAGGCAGGCAGGCCAGAAAGAACAAGGCAGCTCAGCAGCAGCAGGCCGAGCAGGCAAAGGCCGGAACGCTTCAACACTTCAACAAGGCCTTTGGCGTTTGTATGGAAGGTCGCGGCTATAGTGTTAAATAAGGAGGAAATATAGAATGAGAATAATTACCGGTTTGATCCTGTTTGCTTTATTCGCGGCTGTGTCTCCTGCATTTGCCGGAGATGTCATTGACGGCACAAAGCCACTTATCTGCGCAAGCATAGAGGCACTTGATTGCGATCCGGGTCTGCCCTGTGACAGAGGCACACCCGATATCATGGGCGCACCGCAATTCGTGCGCGTTGATTTTGCAAAAAATGAGGTCGTCGGCCCTTTGAGGACAACAAAGATCCGTTCGATGGAAAATGATGATGATCAGATTGTTTTACAGGGATACGAAGTAGGGCTTGGCTGGACTATTGCCATTGATCGCTTTACGGGAAATATGAGGGCGTCTTTTGCCGGATGGGATGCGGCCTTTATTGTTTTCGGGGCCTGCACAACCTACCCCTAAAACGAGCTTGCCGAAGAAAGAATTGGGGTGATTTGATGTGCGATGGCTTTCTATGCCGTTTAAAAATATCGATTTGAAAAGGAGATGTCATGCTGAGAAAGATGGGAGTATTGGTAGTTCTGGGAGTTATGATGTTTTCAGGGGTTGTTGGCGCGGCAGAGAAAGGGATCATCGAGACCTTTGCAGAAGGCTGCAAGGCTGAGCTTGGTACATACTGCAAGGATGTGAAGGCCGGAGATGGCCGTCTGCTGGCCTGCCTGTACGCACACAGCGATAAAATTTCGGCACGGTGCGAGTATGCGGTCTATGATGCTGCATCCCAGCTGGAACGGGCGCTGACATCTCTGAGCTATGTTGCCAACGAGTGCAGGGACGACCTCAAGGCCAACTGCGCGAATATCAAGCCGGGTGAGGGCAGGCTCCTCAACTGCATTGAGAGGAATGACGCAAAGGTGAGCGGCCGCTGCAAACAGGCGCTGAAAGACGTAGGACTGAAGAAGTGATGAGAAGTTCATATGCAGGAAGACATTCAATTATAAAATCCCTCCTGCCCTCCCTTTGCTAAAGGGAGGAAGTCCCCTCTTTGGCAAAGAGGGGTCAGGGGAGATTTATTATAGCTGTGGATGATATATAACCGATGCTCTTATCAGTAACAGTATATTTTCTAAACTAAGGAGATGACAACTATGACAAAAAATCTGAAACAATGCCTTGTAATTCTGCCGGTTCTGTTACTGCTGCTTGCCGGAAGCGCATTTGCGAAAGAGGCATCTGCACCGAAATATTCTGGCTACCTGAGCGACTATTCGAAGCTCAAAGCCGACCCGGACAAGTCCGGTGCGAAGAATTACAGAAATCCGCATATAGACATGAAGAAATACAGCAAGATTCAGCTCGATAGGATTGTAGTGGTGCTGGAGAAGGATGCCGAGTACATGGTTATTGACCCGGCAGAAATGATGGCGCTGACTGACTATTTCCGGGAAGCGATTGTGCGGGAGCTGGGAATTGACTATCCGCTGGTGAACGAACCGGGGCCTGATGTCCTCAGAGTGAGGATCGCTATCACAGGTCTTGCGCCGACAAAGACCGGAATGAGCGTTGTGACGCTCGTTGTTCCTTATGCCTCGGTCGCTGACATGGCCTCAGGTGCTGCCTCTGAGGGCGGCTTAGGCAGTGCGCCCTATCTCGGACACACTGCGATTGAAGGGGAAGGTCTTGACAGTATGACCCTTGAACCGGTGTTTTCATATGTAGAGCAGCGCTTCCCGAAAAAGTACGACGTTGATGTGAGTAAAGGGGTCGGCAAGGCGGTAACAAAGGGATACGGGCAGTATTTTAAGTCCTATAAGGCCTGGGCATACACGAAGGATGCCTTCGACTACTGGGCGAAGAAATTCCGCATCAGGATGGACGAAGCCCACGGCAAGAAGAAGGTGGAAGACAGGAAGTAATCTTCAATTGACAGAACTGGGCGCTTGTGAATCTGGCGCGGGAAGCCATGGAGAGAAGATGAGACGAAGAGCCATGATGTTTGCAGTCATCTTTGGAATTATGCTTATGCTTCTGATGATTGTCCCTGTGGATTCTCCGGCAGTGGAAAGGCCGGAGTCGCCCCAGCCCAGGCGTCCAAAGATCGGCGTAGTGCTCGGAGGCGGCGGGGCAAAAGGGGCTGCGCATATCGGTGTGCTGAAAGTGCTTGAAGAACTCAGAATCCCGGTAGACTATATAGCCGGCACCAGCATGGGCGCTATTGTCGGAGCGCTCTATGCCTCAGGCCTTTCTGCCGCTGAACTGGAAAAGGTGATCACTGCAATTGACTGGAAGGATGTTTTTTCAGGCGATCCCTCCCGCCAGGATATTGATTTCCGCAGGAAGCGGGAAGACTATACTATTCTCTCGGGGGTTGCTCTCGGCGTAAAGGATGGCAAGCTGATCCTGCCCAAAGGTCTTATCAAGGACCAGAAGGTCAATGTGCTGTTTGAAACGCTGATGCTTCACACCGCTGACATCAATGATTTCGACAGACTGCCGATCCCCTACCGGGCTGTTGCCGCAGACCTCGAAACCGGAGAGATGGTTGTGCTTAAGGACGGCAGTCTTGCTGATGCCGCGCGGGCCAGCATGTCGGTGCCGGGCGCGTTTCCACCTATTGAGCTCAACGGCAGGCTGCTTATTGACGGCGGCATGGTCCGTAACGTTCCGGTTGATATTGCTCGCGAAATGGGGGCTGATATCATAATCTGTGTTGATGTTGGAAAACCGCTGTTATCCCGTAACGACCTCGGCGGACCGGCCTCGATTATGAACCAGATGCTCGATATCATGATACGCAAGAATGTCGAGGACCAGACCAGGACCCTCGGTGCAAAGGATGTCTACATCAACCCCAGGCTTGTAAAACTCGGCTCCGGAGACTTTGACAAGGCAGCAGAGATTGCCGGCCTCGGGGAAGAGGCTGCACGGGAAAAGATCTCGAGCCTGAAAAGATATTCTGTCTCTGATGCAGAGTATGCAGCCTTTACTGCACGCCATCACGCTGAGCAGGTGAAAGAGGTGAAGATTGCATCGATAAAGATCGAGATGGAGGGAGAGTCTTATATTTCGCCGAATGTCGTGGCCAACAAACTTTCGATCAAACCCGGAGACACGATCAATATTGATAAACTGAAAGAAGAGGCCGGCATTGTATATGGCACAGGCGATTTCGAGCGGGTTGACCTGCGGGTCAAAAGGCAGAGGGATGATTATGAGCTTGTTGTGAAGGCCAGGGAAAGATCCTGGGGGCCGAATTATCTCCGCTTTGGCCTGGCCCTTGAAAGTGACTTCAAAGGAATGAGCAGATACAACATGCTTTTCGATTACACCCGTCGGTGGGTGAACAGTCTGGGCGCGGAATGGAAGACCCAGATAGATATCGGCTCACCAAGCGGAGTTTACTCCGAGTTCTATCAGCCTCTTACGACCAAGGGTCTCTTTTTTATATCTCCCTATGTTCAATATAAGCGGGAACCCTTTACTGTCTTTGATGGCAACCAAAGGATTGCCCAGTTTGACGTTTCACGCTATGTCGGCGGGATTGATCTGGGTTTCCAGCCAGGGAGATATGGCGAGGCGAGGATAGGACTTCAGTATGGCAGATTCAGGGCAGACCAGAGGATCGGTGATGCAGACCTTCCGAAAGACAAGGTCACCCGCGGAGCAATCATTGCACGGGGACTGCTTGATCAGCTTGACAACGTGAACTTCCCAAATAAAGGCTACAGGGCAAGCTTTAATGCAATCTCATCTCTGAGGGCTCTCGGCTCTGATGACGAATACAATAAAATTGAAGGCAGTATAGCCGGCGCGTTCACATTCAGGAAACAGACGATTATCGCAACCCTCAAGGCCGGCACGCACATCGGCAGTAAACTTCCGTATTACGATAAGTTCAACCTCGGCGGATTTCTCAATCTCTCAGGACTCAGCTCCAACCAGCTCCGTGGTCAGCATATGGCTTTTGGAAGGGTGATCTCATACCACAAAGTGGGTGAATCGTTCATCGGCTCCCTCTATTTGGGAGGCTCACTCGAAGCAGGCAATGTCTGGCAGAAGGACTTTGATCCTGGCAACCTTGAGGTCTCGGGAAGTATCTTTGTCGGGTACGACACCATCCTGGGCCCGCTTTACCTTGGAGTGGGACATGCGGGAGAGGGCCGGACTGCCGGTTATTTCTATCTCGGCAGAGCGTTCTGATATGATCGACATACTCCTATATCGATGACGTTTATATCGGCGGAGCGCAGAAGGGGGATAGAAATTGATATTTGGACAAGAGGCACCAAGCCTTCAAAAAAAATACTTCGCAATGCAGTGTAAGTCAGAACTCATCAAAATCAACGCTGTTCTTGAAAGCTTCCTCCTTGTCGAAAACGTAGATCTTCTTTTGAGCGATGCAGTCGAGAGACAAGATTTTTATAAGCTCTGTATACTAATCCCTTCCGAGTAATATCTCTACTCAAATTTATCTATATGTGTAAGACCGCTTACTTTTTTCTGCTTCTCCAATCTGCTATGATTCGGATAAGACAGTCAATATTGGAGTCTTAGTATGCTGCGTGAGTTCGAAGTGAAAAACTGGGTAGAGCGTCGGAAATATTTACGTTTTATACCTTATGCAGGGAGGTGCCAATGGACAAAAGTAATGAATTCTATCAAGAGGTTGCCTATGAGATCTACGAGAAGAGAGGAACTGATGGGCAGGATTTCGACGACTGGCTGGAGGCGGAGAGGATTGTTATGGCCAGGCTGTCTACACAAACATCAGGCAAAAAGAAAGCGTCTGCTGCTTCCGGAAAGAAGAAAGCTGGGAAACAGGTCTGAAATCACGGTGCCGCTATGACTGACCAGCAAGTCATCAAACGATCAACCATCCTTGCCGCGGATATTGGTGGCACGAACAGTCGTTTTGCATTCTTTTCGGCTGATGATGAAGGGAAGCTCACAATGCTTTCTCAATCCTGGCTGAGGACGGCAGATGCGGATTCATTTGGTTCTCTGATAAACAAGCTGATTAGCTGGGATCTTTCTCTTAAACCGGCGGATACCGATGTTATAGGAATCGCAATTGCCGGTCCAATTGAAAACGACACGATAAGTTCCCCGCCACTGATACCTTGGCGAATCGATATTTCAGAGGCCCAAGAGGAATTCAGCCTCAAGCGAACCTTTCTTATCAATGACTTCGTTGCCCAGGCGTATGCCTGTCTGTCCCCTGCCGGCAAAGAGGCGCAAACAGTTTTTCCCGGAAAGGCAGTTCGTGATGCAACCATTGCGGTGGTAGGAGCAGGCACAGGATTGGGCAAGGCGCTTTTGGCGCCTGACGTTAGAGGAAATTATCGTGCCTTGCCGTCAGAAGGCGCACATGCGGATTTTCCGTTTGTAACTGAGAGGGAACACGAGTTCATGAAATTCCTCATGCACGAGGCCGGAATTTCACATGTAACTTATAACCAGGTCGTTTCAGGCAGCGGTCTGAGTGCCGTGCATCGTTTCCTTACCGGGGAACAACTGACGCCACAAGAGGTTGCAAAAGGCTTTGATAATCACCCCGAGACGCTTTCATGGATAAGCCGCCTTTACGGCAGGGCCTGCCGTAATTTTGCCCTTGAAACCCTGGCCCTTGGCGGGCTGTTTATTGCCGGAGGCGTTGCTGCAAGGAATCCTGTTATCGTAAATCATGAAGCCTTTAAGAATGAGTTTTACATGTCCATCACTATGGGGCATCTTCTCCGTGACATACCTGTCTGGCTGATTACGGATCAGAATAGCGGCCTCTGGGGTGTAGCAGTCAAGGCTGCAATGGAACTGCAGGAGAAGGAAATATATCAACATGAGTGATAACAAAGAGAATATGAGTAAACTCTTCCAAAAGTTCATAATAGGTGTTCTACTGTTGTCAGCCATCGTTGCCTTTAAGGTATTCGACCTCGGACAGTATTTGACACTTTCCTATATAAAGGCGTCACAGACGAGGTTTGCCCTTCTCTATGCTGAAAACAGGCTGATGGTCATCCTTGCGTATGGAGCGATTTACGTGCTTGCAACTGCGTTATCCCTGCCGGGTGCTGCAGTTCTTACACTTGCCGGAGGAGCTCTTCTTGGTCTCTGGACTGTAACACTCGCAGTCTCTTTTGCAAGTACGATCGGCGCGACTCTTGCCTGCATTGTCTCCCGATTCATTCTGCGCGACTGGGTCCAAACGAAGGTCGGCGATAAGCTGAAAACAAT
>JAGVHR010000250.1 GCA_020056455.1 Thermodesulfovibrionales bacterium | reverse complement strand
TTAATTCCTTATAGAATTTGCAAATGCCTGTGCAATCTCTTCCGCAGTCTTCTGTGCCAGCCTGTCCGTAGACTGGATTCGCCCTATGCCAAAGACTGTTTCTGTATCTGTTCCGCGCCGTGGCGCATTAATAGCCCAGATAATATCTCCCGTATCCGTATCTATGATTCTTAAAGAAACGGCAATTATCGGAATCTGGCCGGAACCGCCTGCACCTGTGGCAAGTTGCATATCATACTCATGCACAACCCCTATCATTAAAAACCTGACTCCGAGATTCTTTCCAATCCTGCTAACTGTCTCTTTAGAGATAGAGGTGGCAAGCCGTATCCTTTCCTGCGAGAGGACTGAAGCTACCTCTCCGGGATCAATGATATGAATTGGCGAGTATTTCAAAAATTCCACCAGCGCATAGTTTTCCATTATTTTCCCTGCTCCCTGTGTCTTACTCAGGTTGTCAAAAGGCAAGATAGCCATCTTAACGTTTTTAACATCACCAAGAGTTAATGCGTAGTCAAACCGTTGGTCCCCTGCTTTTCCAACCCCATAAAGTCCCTTACCGACAAAGGGTTTCATGGAGGGTCCGCAACCTGAAAGTAGTATCAAAAGCAGGACGATTAGCCCAGCATGTAATTGCTTGAACGCTGTCATTCCGGCGGCTCCGTCCGACCTACTGTTGGCTCGTCCGGAATCTTTCTTTGTTTTTAGCATAGTCAACCTTCCTTTCTATTTTGAAGATGCCTTTTTAGAAAAGTCTTCCACCACTTCTTCAGATATCTTCTGCGATAATTGTCCCAGGGTAAATTCCTCTCCAATGCTTACAATAGGCAGATTCGGTCCGCCTGTAGCAGTAACACTATTCTGCCAGACAACTTTTCCTGTCAGGGCATCTATAAACTTCACTGTCATCGAAATCATGGGATATTGTTCACTGCCAAGCTGGACCATCTTGTAGTCGTGAACAGTCCCGGTAAAAATCCCCTGTATATCTGCCACGCCGGCAACCTGGGCTATCTGCGCAGGAGTCAGTTCTACCATTGAAACCTGTACGGCTACCCCCGCAACTTGTGCCACCACAGCATTGAACTGTCCGGGGTCCATCACCTCGAGTTCTCCCCTGATCAGCAGCTCGGTCATAAAATGCTCGGTCACTTTCTCTCCGGCAAGCCTGTCTTCGGCCTGGTTCTTAAAAGGGAGCAACCCTACTTTCTGATAAAAGCTGAAGTCCGCTTCAGGATGTATAAAGCTTCGGCTGTCTATCAGAGAACTGCACCCCCCCAAGGTCATTATCAATAAATAAAGTATGAATATCTTAAAACCCTTCATCTTGCCCTCCATTAAAAGGATTTGCTGTACCTGACCCTGAAAAAGCTGCTCTGCTCATCCTTGAATAATTGTGATATTGAATATATTAAATCAAGAGTTGCACGCTTCCTTAATATAAGCCTGAGACTCCCTGAAGTGTTATCAGACGTCCTTTCTGCCGACACGCTTCTGCCATAGCTCAGACTTGCCTGGTGTCCACGATAAAATCTGTATGCCATTGTTGCAGTTCCTGAATATGATTCATCTCCTGTTTTGGGAAGCGTGGCAGTTCCGGTGAGGCTATAACTGGTACTCCTGTTTGGCTGATAACTCAACGAACCGTTCAGGTTCTGGCTGTCTATATTTGTGAGGTCAAGTTTATCAGAGGAAGAATTAGCTGAATAAAAAAGGATTAGAATTGTCTTGTCAGTAGGGATCATGTTCAGTTGCACTGATTCGTTAACAGAAAAAGTTTCAGTTACAGGTTCAAGATGCCGGGGAGCCGACCAATCGCCTATTACTGATGAGAGTTTGACATACAGGTCATTGTTAGTTATATCAAAAAAGGTGAAGCCGGCCGGCCTGTCGTCAAAAAGCGCCCGGTCAGGCAGTGTTCCGGAAGCATTGAAATCGCTTGTGCTCACAAATGCCGGGGCTTCGTTTCTGCTTATATTCAGGTTAAGCCGTAACGAAGCCCTCGGCGTAAGGTCCATTACCGAGTTCAATCCAAAACTGTCTCTCGTATTTTCACCCTGGTCGGGGTCTGTTTCGCGGGTGCGTGACGCGTTTAAACCAAGCTGAATCTTTTCCACTAATCTGTGCAAAAATGACGCGCCAAATGCATTAAAATCCACACTGCGTTTTCTGTCAATATCGTCAAATTCCCTGTTCCCAACTGTTACAAAAAAGCGTAGATCGGGGATTGGATACAAGCCGGCAGTCAGATCAGCATACTGAGTGGATGTACTCGTAACTGCGGCAGTCTCAGACTCGAACTCGGTAATATCTTTGGTAAAGTTGCCGCTTATGTCAAGCCACTGTGCCGGCCTGGTCAAAGCTCCAACCCGGAAGGCCTTGCCCACTGATGCAGTTTCTGCCCCGACTGTACTCTCTGAAACAAAGCGATTAATATCAAAATCACCGCTCAGAGTAGTTCTCGGCATGATTTCGTAACTCCCTCCAAGTCCGAAAAATACCGAATATGAGCTTAGAGGGGATTGACTGTCCGATTTTCTCTCCTGCCCTGAATAACCTCCCCTGAAATTCATCCATTTATATTTATAATCGCTAAAAAGAGAGAAGGAATCGGTCTGTGTCTCCGTATTTCTGAAGATGGTCTCCGTTGTAGAATAACTGGTAATCAAACTTGGTAAATTACCCGGGAAAAGGGCCAATCCTGCCCTGGAAGTACTGGTTTCAACCAATTCCGCCTCTGTCGTGACTGTTGCGAAGCGGTTATGTTGGAGATTCAGGTCGTAACCATCGCCGCTGAGATGAAGGGACAGATCTCCGATAGGAGAAAAGTTCCATAAGCTCTTTCCGTCCGCAGCCGTATAGTTAAGCCTGAGATTGAATACGGCATTAAGCTGTTTTTTTGTCGGCGGTCTGATCTCAAGGTTAACTCCGCCCTGGAATAGATTATTACTCCCCTCAGGTCCTTCCGCATATGTATCTTCAACGAAGAAAACACCATTCCACCTTGTGATTGCGATACCTTGTCTTGGGATAGCAAGAAGAAGGACACCTGCTATAAAAGTTAATAGTAGAAAGTCATAATACTGCATCGTCTTCACTCTATCTCGGATAATTAACTGTATAAGATTTTTGTTCATGACATGTCGGCAAACAGGAACCGCCGTTTGAGTTCATACTGAAGCTCAGGAGTCCCGGGTTTCTTCTGATGACAATCAATGCCCCAAACCGCGCGGAGCCATGAGAGTCATGACAGGCATAGCAGGGGATATTTTTCTGCCCCACATGAAATACGTGTCCATTTATGGAGGCAGGCGCATTGAAACGGCTTGCCTGCTGAAATATTGCAGAGGAAACCGTATTAACATATGTATCATAATTGTGGCATACGAAACAAAGCTCGTCTCTTGCAGTGACCCTCGGATTGCTCTGCGCCTCATAGGGTCTACGCAGGATATTCGGGAATTGGGAACCATGCGGGCCCCTGAGGTTTGAGTCGTTTGAACCATGGCAGTCACTGCAGTAGGTAATACTGAATGCATTGACGCTCCCTGTAAAAGAGTTCGGGGCAATTCCCTGGTTCTTCCCCTGTCCCTCAACAGGATGAAATGAGGCGTTATTGGTATTAAAAAGCCTTGCCATATCCGGCTGCCCGGGCGGCTGCTGGGTCCATGATGAATGACATTTATAGCAGATTTCGTATTCATTCAGGGGTGCGCCGGTATCATTGGCTGAAATGTACTGGTACCCGGGGATAGCCTCAGGACTGCTGTTAATGACCTGTATCCTGCTCACCCTGAAATTCTTTCCTGAAGCTGCCGGAGCGGTTTGAAGTGCAACATTATGCTGGATAGCGTGACCATTATGACAGTCACCGCATTCCGCATGACGATTGCCTCCTGTATAAGAGTACCGGGCAGGATCTCGACCCTCGTCACTGCTGTGTTTGCCGGAGCTCTGACGTATAAGATGGCTGTAGGGTTTTCGAAGTTCCCGCGAAATATCTCCGGCAGGGTCTCCATCATGGCACCCAAGGCAGAGGGTTTCCTCACGGGCAATCAGGAGATTCGGGATGGTCCCGATTCTGTCCTTGCTGCCATGAGGATTATGACAATTCCGACATTTCCCTGCAGCGTCTATATCTTTGCGGGCGGAAGGGAAAGGCCCGGGCCAGACAAAACGCGGCTCTGTCCCGTGTGTTGATGTGTCATAAATCCTCTGTCCCGGATAGATGCCGAGAAGAGTTTCATTGCGGTGACAGGTGTAACAGAGCTCGTTATCATTTTCCCTCCAAAGGGATTTCGGGTATTTTATAGCCCCACTGCCTTCAGAATGGCATTGCTTGCATGAACCCCGTGGTATGGCAGCATCGCGCATAACCCCTGTCAGCGGATTGCCGTGTTTGGTGCTGTTATAGACCCCTTCAGCCCTTGCTTCCGTTACAAAAGGTGTTAGAAGCAATATGAACAGAATTACTGAGTAGTTCGTAAGTGCAATAGCGCGGAAGCGCGGACGTTTTTTTTCTTCCTGCCCTTCCGAACTTATAACTTCCGTACTTCTGAACTTTCTAATCCTTGCCTCTGC
>JAGVHR010000180.1 GCA_020056455.1 Thermodesulfovibrionales bacterium | reverse complement strand
TCCCTTTGCCAAAGGGAGGAACAATTCCCCTCTTTGGCAAAGAGGGGCGAGGGGAGATTTTCCATACAAATCCCGATTACTTATGGTCTTATTAATAGTTGTGTCAGAACATTGACAGCAAATGCAGCTGCCGGCGCCATCAGGATATTGCAGCGAAAGGACCTGCAGCCCTGACGACTCCGGAATGCTGAATTGTTTTAATGCAACGTATTATAACAGACTTACCGGCAGAGCCGGTCGAATGAAGCGGGCATAAACAGTCATGAACTGGTAAAATGTATAAAACCACAGGAAAAGGAACATGCATGAAAATAACTGCGTTGATGACGACTGTTTTAGTGGTATTTTTTATGGCCGGCTATATAGCATACGGACAAGTCACGAAATCTCTGAAAAAAGCTGAAGTGACGCAGTCTGATGTTAAAAAAGAGACCGGGGAGGCGATCGAAACCACAGGTGCATATGTGCGGCAACAGAAGGAGCAGTATCAGAAAGAGGTTGAGGAAAAGCTTCAGGGGATTGGTGGGAAGATAAAGGAGCTCAACAGGCGGGCAGAGAAGTCCGGCAGGAAGGCAAAGGAAAAGCTCACTGACGCGGTTGAGGAACTAAAACAAAAGCGCGATGCTGTCAGCGACAGACTAAAGGGGCTTAGGGAAGCAGGTTTGGAAAAATGGGAAAAGGCAAGGACAGAGCTTGATTCCATGATATCGGACATTGAACGCTCTTACAGACGTGTCAGCACAGGGTTTGAAGAGCAAACTGATGATAAATTAAAGGAGGAGAGTAAATGAAACTTCCTGAATACATTACGGTTGATGAAGTGAAAAGGGTCTGCAGGGAGCTGAAACTGAAGGACTGGACAAGGACCAGCGCCAACAAGGTGGCTGAAAAGGATGCAAGGACCATCCTGTCCGAGGTTAATGTTGAAAAGGCGAATATTCCGTTGGAGGAGTTCCGCCGGGGGCTGGAGGTCGAACTCGAGCATGGGACCAGGTTCAGTGACGCCAATGTCACGAACAATCATCCTGTCATTACCGGAAGGATCGTGCTTGCGCATCTTAAGGAGACTATGGACTATTATGAACGCCTGGAAGTGGCTGAGCTTGAGGGAGACCTTTACAACGCTGTCCATGCCGGTGATCTTGAGAAGATCAAAAAGTATTTCAAGAAGCTTTCAAAGGCGAAAATTGAGTTAAGCGGGCTTGAGGCAAAGAAGCTGAGGTAGACCGTGGCAATACAGTGCCGTGAGCAGCTAAAACTCCCTTCTATTTAGTATAATAATCGCCATATGAAACGTATCACGGTCCTCGGATCAACCGGTTCTATCGGGCGTAGCACCCTCGATGTTATCTCCAGGAACAGCGCAGACTTCAGGGCAGTTGCGCTTGCTGCCGGAAGAAATATGGACCTCCTTGAAGCTCAGATAAGAGAATTCAGGCCTGAGATAGTTGCCGTGGCGGACGAGACCATGGCAGCCGAACTGGGCCGGCGGGTCAACAGCGTCAGGATACTTTACGGCCCGGAAGGATCTATGCGGGTGGCTGCTTATGAGAGTTCCGATTTTGTTGTTTCTGCTATTGTCGGCTCAGCAGGCCTCTTGCCTACCCTTGCTGCCATTCGGGCAGGCAAGGACATCGGCCTTGCAAATAAGGAGGCCCTTGTCATGGCAGGCAGCATCGTCATGGAAGAGGCAAAACAGAACAATGTCAGGATCATCCCTGTTGACAGCGAGCATTCCGCGGTTTATCAATGCCTTGAGGGGCGGAAAAAAGATGAGATAAGCAGGATCGTACTTACGGCCTCGGGCGGGCCATTTGTCAACAAGGCAAGGCATGAACTGGAAAAAATCACTGCTGAGGATGCGCTCAAGCATCCCAACTGGTCCATGGGCAGGAAGATCTCAATAGATTCAGCGACGCTTATGAACAAGGGGCTTGAGGTGATCGAGGCCTGCTGGCTATTCGACCTTTCACCTGACCAGGTCGATGTCCTGATACATCCCCAGAGCATTGTTCATTCCATGGTTGAGTTCAGAGACAGGACCTTTCTCGCGCAGATGTCCATGCCTGATATGAGGGCTCCGATCGCGTATGCGCTTTCCTGGCCTGAGCGGCTCGATGCGTCGATCCAGGGTCTCGAACTCGACAGGATCGGCACGCTTACCTTTAAAAAACCTGACCATGACAGTTTTCCATGCCTCTCTTTTGCCTATGACGCCATCCGTACGGGAGGTACTGCGCCCGCAGCGCTCAATGCTGCAAACGAGATTGCTGTCCATGCTTTTCTTTATAAAAGGATAGGGTTTAACGACATCCCTGAAATCATAAATAAAACCATCAGAGATTATACGGCCAAATCTCATCCCTCGCTTGAAGATCTGCTTGCTGCAGACAGGCTGGCGCGTGAGACCGCTGAATCATATATTAAGGAGATATCGCAATGATGATGTTCATATACGCTGTTGTACTGCTTGGAATTCTGATCTTTGTGCACGAGCTGGGCCATTTTCTTTTCGCAAAGGCGCTCGGCATCAAGGTGCTGAAATTTTCGCTTGGATTCGGGCCGAAGCTGATCGGCAGGAAATACGGCGAAACAGAATATCTGATATCAGCGTTTCCCCTCGGAGGGTATGTGAAGATGCTGGGCCAGTCGGACACTCCGGGCGAGGAGGAGGAAATTGCAGAGGAGGAAAAACAGAGAGCTTATAATTTTCAGCCTATATGGAAGCGGTTCGCTGTTGTATTTTCAGGGCCTTTTTTTAATCTCTGTTTCGCGGTCTTTATCTTCTTTGGCGTATTTATAAACGGCGTGCCGTATATGCTGCCTGAGGTCGGGGAGGTTGCACAGGGATCTCCGGCGGAGATTCAGGGCATCGTCAAGGGGGACAGGGTCGTAGAGGTTGACGGCAGGCAGATAGCGCGCTGGGATGAGATGACGTCCATTATCCACAGTCAGCCCGGCAGGCAGATGGGTATAAAGATCGAAAGGAGCGGCGCTACACTTTCCCTGACTGTAAAGCCGGAGAAGAAGGTCATCAAGAACCTTTTCGGCGAGGACAAGGAAGTCGGCCTCATCGGAATAACTCCATCAGGGAAAACCGGAGTTGAGCATAAAAGTCCGGCAGGCGCATTTTCTCAGGCTGTTGTCAGAACATGGGAAATCTCTGCTCTCACAGTCGTTTCGATAGTCAAGCTGATCCAGCAGATCATCCCGGCAGATACCATAGGAGGGCCGATTCTTATATTCCAGATGGCAGGCCAGCAGGCCAGCCACGGCGCCATGAGTTTCTTCTCCTTTATGGCTGTGATCAGCATCAACCTGGGTGTGCTGAATCTGCTGCCTGTCCCGGTGCTTGACGGCGGGCATATTCTTTTCCTCGGCATAGAGGCGATCAGGAGAAAGCCGCTTAGTGAAAAGGTGGTGCTGATCTCCCAGCGTGTCGGGCTGGCGCTCCTTCTTTGCCTTATGGCCTTTGCCTTTTACAATGATATTGTCAGGCTTATTGCCGGAAAGACCTTTTAGCAGGCATGGGTCATACCCTGAAAATACGTATTTACTATGAGGACACTGACTGCGGCGGTGTTGTCTACTACGCCAACTACCTGAAATATTGCGAGCGCGCAAGAACTGAGTTTCTTGAAGCAAAAGGCGCGAGTCTGAAAAAACTTATGGACGAAGGTGTTTTTTTTGTTGTTGCCGAGGCGTCCCTTAAATATCTTTCACCAGGCAGATATGGGGACATCCTTGCAATAGATACGGCTGTCAGGCGGGCTGGTCCTGCTTCCATAACTTTTGGGCATGATATCAGGCGGGATGCAACCGGCGAGCTCCTTGTAGAGGCAACGGTAAAGCTCTGCTGTGTAAACATGGAGATGAAGCCGCTGCGTATGAGGCAGGACATTACTGATGCAGTGACAGCAGGGGTAAGAGAAGGTCCGGGATGATCAAGCCGGCTGCTTTGATAAAACAGACCTCGTCCGGGGGCGTGATATTCAGACAGTCGTCCGGCCAGGCCGAGATAGCGCTTGTTTCTGTCAAGGGAGGCAAGGCCTGGTGCCTTCCAAAGGGCCTTGTTGACAGCGGCGAGACCCCTGAGATGACTGCGGTCCGGGAGGTGCGTGAGGAGACCGGACTGAACGGCAATATAATCGGCAAGCTTGGGGACATAGCTTACTGGTATTACATCAGAGATGAAAATGTGAAATGCAGAAAGACAGTTTCTTTTTATCTTATGGAGTATGTCAGCGGGGATACGGCAGATCATGATTCGGAAGTTGACAGCGCGGAATGGTTTTCTTTTGAGGATGCTCTTGCCAGGGTGAGATACAGGGGCGACAAGTCCATTATCAGCAAAGCGCTGGCATGGATACAGGAGGACCGGGCCTGAAATGAAGAAGCTGGTGGACAGGCAGGAAATAAGAAGGATATGCCGGCAGCTCAGCCGCGAAAACAGGAGGATTGTTTTCACAAACGGCTGCTTTGACATACTCCATGCGGGCCATGTGCGCTATCTTAAACAGGCGAAAAAATTCGGAGATGTCCTGATAGTGGGACTGAATGCCGATAAATCCGTATCTGCCATAAAGCCGGGCAGACCGGTCAATACTGAAAAAAACAGGGCAGAGGTGCTCTCCGGACTCGCTTCTGTTGATTTTGTTGTTATCTTTCATGAGAAGACCCCGTATAATCTCATTAAGGCAGTTAAGCCGGATGTGCTGGTCAAAGGGGGAGACTGGAAAAAAGAGGACATCGTAGGCTCTGATATCGCAAGGGAAACCTTCAGTCTTCCCTATGTCAAAGGGCTTTCTACAACAAGGATCATAGAAAAGATCCTCAAGACCTCGCAGCTGCCTTGAACTTTTTTCTACACCTCAAAGACAGGTTCCTTCCTCTGCTCAGGGAAAATGACCGTATATATAATCTTACAGGATCATCCGCAGCTCTTGTGCTTGCCCTTGAACCCCGGCCGTTTATCGCAATCGAAAAAGACAGTGAGAGCGCTGAGGCATTAAAAAAAGACCTGGACTTTTTTAGCGGTTTTCTTTCAGGCGGCAGGGTCCTTTTCGTACCTGACGCAGAGGGCCCTGAACGCGCAGGAGAACGGGCCGCTTTGCTGATGGACATGAAAGATGACGATTCCCTTGTTACCTCATTCCAGAACCTGAGTGCGGGTTTCTGGGACAGAGAGCTCCTGGACGAGCAGTTACTCAGGCTAAGACTGGGTGGGCATCTGGAGCGCTCATCATTTGAACAGACGCTTGTTGAGCTTGGTTACCGCAGCAGACCGATGGTGATGGAAAAAGGTGAATACAGCCGGAGGGAATGGATTATTGATATATTCCCTTCGACCTCGGAATATCCTGTGAGGGTTGAATTTTTCGGCGAAGAGGTTGAACAGCTCAGGCTGTTCGATGTTGACAGCCAGAAGTCTGTTGAGGAGATTGCCCATATTGAGATCTTCCCTGCTCTGGAACCGGAGCTGAGCTGGGGCTTTGGAGATATTGCCGGTGACAGACAGTACTACTGCCTTTTTTCTCCTGATGAAAAAGAGCAGCTCCCGGCGCAGACCATATACCTTTCCCGCTACTCCTTTGAGGCAGGCAGCCTTCCGGATGAAGAGCCTGGTGAGGCGCTGCCGCGCCTTCGGCATGCGGATGCCGAAGTCCGGTCTCTTTCCGGTCTCGGCCTGGCGCAGGAGGAGAGAAAGGGGCTTGAGTTTCTGCCGGAGATAATAGCAGGTCTTTCGGAGCATAACAGGGTGATGATCATCCTGCCCTCCTCAGGACAGGTTGAGCGGCTGAGGGACCTTTTCAGGGACAAGGATATTATCCTGCCTGTTGTTCAACAGAAAGACCTCCTGAGTTTTGAAGGAAGACTTTCCGTTACAGAAGGAAGGCTTTCAGCCGGGCTGTTTATCGACCGCCTCCTTATCCTGACAGGGCGTGAAATATTCGGTGAAAAGCGTGTTTACAGGCAACAGAGGAAATCAAAGGTCGCCAATCTTCTTGCCTCGCTTGATGATATTATGCCGGGTGATTTTGTGGTGCACCGTGACCATGGCATCGGCAAATTCTCAGGCATCACCCGCAGGCACGATGCAGACATAGAACTTGAGCTGATGCAGATCGAATATCAGGACGGGCGGCTCTATATTCCTATCCAGAATATCCAGGCGCTCTCAAAGTTCAGGGCAGAAGACGGCATTGTCCCCAGGACAGACAAGCTCGGCGGCCGGACCTGGGAAAAGAAGAAGGCGCGCGCTCAAAAAAGGGTCAATGAGCTGGCTGAAAAGCTTGTCTCTCTTTATGCAGGACGCAAGGTTGTGCGTGGCTTCACCTTCAGCGCAGATACTGAAATGCACAGGGAGTTCGACAGCTTCTTCCCCTATGAGGCGACCCCTGATCAGCTGACAACGATTTCCGATATCAGGCGAGATATGGAATCGGACAGGCCAATGGACAGGCTCCTGTGCGGAGATGTCGGCTACGGCAAAACAGAGGTTGCCATGAGGGCCGCATTCAAGGCAGTCTATGACAACCGTCAGGTTGCGGTGCTTGTTCCAACCACCATACTTGCTGAACAGCATTATCGCAATTTCAGGGAGAGATTCTCAGGCTTTCCTGTCAGGGTCGAACAGGTCAGCAGGTTCAGATCGCAAAAGCAGATCAATGCGACCATGAAGGCGACGGCAGCGGGCGAGGCAGACATTGTGATCGGCACACATGCTCTCCTGTCAAAGAAGCTCGCGTTCAGCGCCCTGGGCCTTCTTATCGTGGATGAGGAGCACAAGTTCGGGGTAAGCCAGAAGGAAAGGATCAAGGAGCTTTCCAGAAATGTCGATGTTCTGAACATGACTGCAACGCCCATACCGCGCACGCTGCATATGGCGCTCTCAGGCATCCGTGAAATCAGCGTCATTGAAACGCCGCCTGAGGAAAGGCTCGCTGTCAAGACCACAGTCACGGTTTTTGATGACAGACTCATCAAAGATGCTGTCAGCAGGGAGCTTGAACGGGGCGGTCAGGTTTTTTTCGTGCATAACCGGATCAGTGATATCTTTAAAATGGGGCAGCACATACAGATGCTCGTGCCTGAGGCCAGACTTGCGGTGGCCCACGGCCAGATGCCTGAAAGAGAGCTGGAAGAGATCATGCACAGGTTTTTTGAAGGAGAGGTCGATGTCCTGGTGTCCACCTCGATCATCGGATCCGGCATCGATATACCAAGAGCCAATACGATCATTGTCAACAGGGCTGACAGGATGGGGCTTGCGGATCTGTATCAGCTCAGGGGAAGGGTAGGCAGGGGGAACCTGCGTGGCTATGCCTTTTGTCTGGTGCCTGACGAATCTCTGATGAGCGAGGGGGCGAAGAAACGGCTTCAGGCCCTTCAGGAGATGAGTTATCTGGGCGCAGGGTTCAGGCTTGCCATGCGTGACCTTGAAATACGCGGCTCAGGCAACATCTTCGGCCCGGAGCAGTCGGGCCATATCAATGAGATTGGATTTGACCTCTACATAGAGATGCTCGAAAAGGCTGTTGCAGGACTGAAGGGAGAGCAGCTCAGGGAAGAGATCGAGCCTGTAATTGACATGAGCATATCAGCCTTTATCCCGGAGGCATATGTAGAGGACGTGATGCTGAGGATGAGCTTTTATCGTCGCATATCAGCCTGCAGGACAGGCAGGGATATTGATGACTTTGGCGCGGAACTCAGGGACAGGTTCGGAGGGCTGCCTCAGGAGGCTTCAAACCTGCTTGAGATTATGCGGCTGAAGCTGACTGCAAAAGAACTTGGGGTACTGAAGATCCAGAGTATCAAAAACAGGGTGAAGGTGATCTTTTCCGCAGATACCCCGGTCCTGCCCCAGCAGATAATGGACCTTCATCAGACAGGGAAAGGCCGCATCAAGTTTCTGCCGGATGGTTTTGAACTCGAAATGAAAGATCAGACAGGCAGGGGAACGCTTGAGGAGGTCCAAAAAGCCATATATGAACTTGGCAGGGGACGGGTTGACTAAAATGGCATCAGACTGACCGCGGGAGTAAAGATTTTATCCGTATTTGACGATGATGAGACAGATAGCATAAAATGTTTGATCGGGAGGGCTTTGCATGGAACAGCTGTCTGAAAACAAAGTGGATATCCTGGTCAGTAGGATCCTTAAGGGTAAAAGGATAAACTTTGCGAGACTCACACTCTGCCTGGCGCTCGCCATAATAATATTTTCAATCCTTTTCATATTTACAACCTCAAAGTTGATTAAAGAGAAATCCATCCGCGACCTCTCAAAATATGAGGCCCAGCAGATATCGCGACTTGTATACGAATCCTTATATGCAGGCATGATTAAGGGGTGGAACAAGGACGATATAACAGCATCCATCAACAGGCTCAATACAGTCCGGCCGGACATGAAGGTGCATGCCTACAGGGGGTTCCCTGTTATCAGCGAATTCGGGGACATACCAGGGGAAGAGGAGATCAGGGCAAAAGACCGCGACATCATGAAGGCCATGGCCGGGCAGGAATCTCTCATAAGGACTGAGCATTTCATCCGCTATCTGTATCCCATAGTCGCGGACAAGAGCTGCAGGGCATGTCATAAGAAGCTCAATACCGGCGACACTGCCGGAGTTATAGACATTTCGTATCCCATTGAGAACCTCAAGGTCTCGCTCAATTTCCTTGTCAACGTCGGACTGGCCTTTTTCATAGCCTTTGTAACAATTATCTTCATGATATTCTACATGCTGATCAACCGTTTCATGATAAATCCCATCATGGATCTGGTAAGAACCATCAGGGAGATAATCACACTTCAGGATATGAACAAAAGGGTCCCTGCCACAAGCTATATAACAGAGGTGCTCTCACTTACAAACCATTTCAACAAGCTGCTTCATACAGTGCAGGAATACTATCAGCAGCTTGAGGAACTCTCTTATAAAGACCCGCTTACCCAGATATACAACAGGAGAAAATTTGAGGAGTTCCTTGAATACGAGGTGTCCAGGGCAAAGAGGTACGGCCACCGGTTTTCTGTTGTTATGGTGGATATGGACAATTTCAAATATATCAATGACACCCTCGGCCATCCGGTCGGAGACATTGTTCTGAAAGAGGTTGCAAATATCCTGACCGGCAATATCAGGAGTTCGGACGTGGCTGCGCGCATGGGAGGGGATGAGTTTGCAGTGATGCTCCCTGAGACGGAGATAAAAAACGGTCTGATTGTTGCCGAAAAATTACGCAAGGCCTTATGCGAGACCCAGATAGGCATCATCGCAGGCAATATCAAGATACAGGCAAGCTTCGGAATGGCGGAATATCCCTCCAACGGTGACACAATGGCTGAACTCCTCACTGCGTGCGATGTGGCCCTTTACAGGGCGAAGCATTTCGGCAGAAACAAGGTTGTCATGCTTGAGACAGAGGACAAAGAGGTCACCATGGATGTTGTCTCCAGGGGGGAGTCCCTCCGCAAAGCCATTGAGGAAGACCGGGTGGAGCCATTCTTTCAGCCTATCGTTGATCTGACCACAGGCGAGTGCATGGGTGTTGATGTGCTTGCGACCATCAAGGACGGAGAAAGCCGCATGTTTGCCAAACAGTTCATCCTGTCGGCAGACGAGCTCGGCTATCTTGAAAGTATCGACAGCATCATTTTTGAAAAGGCCTTGGCCCGCTATCAGAAAGTCCGGGAGGCGCTGAAGGCAGGCGATGACCTAAGACTCTTTTTCCACTCTTCTCCAAAGAGGTTTTTAAACTGCAAGTTCAGCAGCGAGACGATTGAGGCGATAGACCGCTACGGCATACCGCACAGGAACATCGTCTTTCAGGTGAGCGAAAGCGCAGCCCTGCCGCGCCTGAATGACTTTATAGAATTATTGAGGAAACTCAGGGAGCAGGAGATTGTTTTTTCCCTTAAGAATTTCGGCTCAGGGTTCTCTTCCTTTATGTATCTTAAATATCTTGATGTGTCCTATGTAAAGATTGAGGGGTCATATATCAGGAATATAGAAGTGGATGAAAGAAACAGGCTTCTGGTCAGCCATATACACCAGATAGTTTCAAAG
>JAGVHR010000100.1 GCA_020056455.1 Thermodesulfovibrionales bacterium | reverse complement strand
GCTTGGCTTCAAGGACTGTCTGTTCAACAACCTTTGAAGCTGTACCTCCGATATGGAACGTCCTCATGGTCAGCTGCGTACCAGGCTCGCCGATAGACTGCGCCGCGATAATGCCCACTGACTCGCCGATCTCGACGTAGTCTCCTCTGCCGAGGTCCCTGCCATAGCACTTTGCACAGACGCCGAACTTTGAGGTGCAGGTAAGCACAGACCTGATCTTGACCCTGTCGATGCCGGCCTCAATGACCGCCTTTGCAACTTCCTCATTGATTTCATGGTTCCTCCTGACGATAACAGCCTTGTCAGGGTCCTTGATGTCCTCAACCGCATAGCGTCCGATGAGCCTCTCTTCGAGCTGTTGAATTATCTCGCCTCCCTCGACAAGCGAGGTCACTGAGATGCCGTCTGTTGTGCCGCAGTCATCCTCTGTAATAAGAACATCCTGGGCCACATCGACAAGCCTTCTCGTCAGATAGCCTGAGTTAGCTGTCTTCAGCGCAGTGTCAGCAAGGCCTTTACGCGCGCCGTGAGTGGAAATAAAGTACTGGAGCGGTGTGAGACCTTCTCTGAAATTAGCGGTGATAGGTGTTTCGATGATCTCACCTGAAGGCTTTGCCATAAGTCCTCTCATGCCCGCAAGCTGCCTGATCTGGGCCGTGCTGCCCCTTGCGCCCGAGTCAGCCATCATGAAGATGCTGTTAAAGGACCTCTTCTCCTTAAGTTCCTCCTCTGATGCCACCTTTTCATCTTCTGCCCCGAGTTCTTTCATCATCTCGTCGGCAATACGTTCCGTAACATTCGCCCAGATGTCGATGACCTTGTTGTAACGCTCTCCCTGGGTGATAAGACCGTCGGCATACTGCTTCTGGACCTCCATCACTTCCTGCTCTGCCAGGTGGATCATCTCACCCTTCTTTGTGGGAATATGCATGTCTGCCATGCAGATGGAAATACCGGAATTCGTGGCAAAGTGAAACCCGAGCTTCTCAAGATTATCCAGGAAAACAACCGTCTCGCGACGGCCGACCCGCTTATACGAATCCTCAATAATCTTTGACAACACCTTCTTGGTCATGTCCCTGTTAATGTCCTCAAACACTATGTCCCTGGGAACAATCTCGTAGAAGAGTACCCTGCCGGCAGTCGTTTCCACCATCTTGCCGTCCATGCGTACCCTGATTTTTGCATGTTCGCTTAATTGCCCTGCGTCGTAGGCCGTCCTCACATCATCAGGGTCTGCAAACACCTGGCCCTCTCCCTTTGCGCCGTTCCTCATTTTCATGAGGTAATAAATACCGAGGACCATATCCTGAGTCGGCAGCATAATAGGTTTGCCGCTTGCCGGAGAAAGCACGTTGTTGACCGACATCATGAGGACCCTTGCCTCGACCTGTGCCTCAATGGAAAGAGGGACATGCACTGCCATCTGGTCGCCGTCAAAGTCGGCATTGAATGCAGTGCAAACGAGCGGATGGAGTTTGATGGCCTTCCCCTCCACAAGGATCGGATCAAACGCCTGGATGCCGAGCCTGTGCAGCGTCGGGGCGCGGTTTAGAAGCACCGGCGTCTCCCGGATCACCTCTTCAAGCGCATCCCAGACCTCTGACGACTCCTTTTCAACAAGTTTCTTCGCTGCCTTTATGGTCGTGGCATATCCCTTTTCCTCAAGCTTATTGAAAATAAAGGGCTTGAAAAGCTCAAGCGCCATCCTTTTGGGAAGGCCACATTGGTGGAGTTTAAGATCAGGACCAACAACTATAACTGACCTTCCTGAATAATCCACTCTCTTGCCGAGAAGGTTCTGCCTGAAACGACCCTGCTTGCCCTTTATCATGTCGCTCAGGGATTTTAAAGGTCGCTTCGTGGCGGTCTTAAGGACCTTGGACCTGCGGCCATTGTCAAAGAGGGCATCTACAGCTTCCTGGAGCATCCTCTTTTCGTTCTTGACGATAACACTCGGCGCCTTGAGCTCGACAAGCCTCTTGAGCCTGTTGTTCCTGTTGATTACTCTCCGGTAAAGGTCATTCAGGTCTGATGTTGCAAACCTGCCGCCTTCAAGAGGCACCAGAGGCCTCAGGTCAGGAGGAAGCACAGGAATAACATCCATTATCATCCAATCGGGTTTGTTCTCAGACTTCCTGAAGGCCTCAACAACCTTCAGCCTCTTCGTAAGCTTCTTTTTCACTCCAATGGATGCGGCTTCCCTGATCCTGCTTTTGAGTTCAATGCTCAGGGGCTCAAGCTCAACCGTCTTGAGCAGTTCTCTGATCGCCTCTGCTCCCATGCCGACCTTGAACCTCGATCCGAACTCTGAGAATTTCTTCTTATACTCGTCGTCAGTCAGAAGTTCCTTTTCCTTAAGCGAAGTGTCGCCCGGATCAATAACAATATAGCTTTCAAAATACAGGACCTTCTCGAGATTGCGCATGGTCATGTCAAGCAAAATGCCGATGCGGCTCGGAACACCCTTCAGAAACCAGATATGGGCGACAGGGCTTGCAAGCTCAATGTGTCCCAGCCGTTCACGTCTGACTCTTGACTGGATCACCTCGACTCCGCATTTATCACAGACAATTCCTCTGTGCTTCATCCGTTTATATTTGCCGCAGATGCACTCCCAGTCTTTAATAGGGCCGAATATCTTGGCGCAGAAAAGACCGTCGCGCTCGGGTTTAAATGTCCGGTAATTGATTGTCTCCGGCTTCTTGACTTCACCGTATGACCATTCCCTTATCCTCTCGGGGGACGCGAGCTTTATCCTGATCGCTTCGAAATCAGTCGGATTCTTAGGCTTTTGGAATATGGAGTAAATGTCTTCTGCCATTCTATTCCCCCTTCTTCTTTTTCTCCAGGAGCTCAACATCAAGGCCAAGACTCTGAAGTTCTTTTATTAACACGTGGAATGATTCCGGAACGCCCGGCTCAAGGGTGGCATCACCCTTCACGATCGCCTCGTACATTCTTGCTCTTCCAGACACATCGTCGCTCTTCACTGTCAGGAATTCCTGAAGGGTATGGGCTGCGCCATATGCCTCGAGCGCCCAGACTTCCATCTCTCCCAGTCTCTGCCCTCCGAACTGGGCCTTGCCGCCGAGAGGCTGCTGAGTAACAAGAGAATACGGACCTATGGAGCGGGCATGGATCTTGTCATCAACGAGATGATGAAGCTTGAGCATGTATGTCTGCCCTACGGTGACCATACGCTTGAACGGCTCGCCGCTTCTTCCGTCATAAAGTTGGATCTGCCCGTTTGAGGGAAGACCTGCCTTTCTGAGAAGGTCCTTGATCTCAGACTCCTTGGCTCCCTCGAATACCGGCGTCGCCACGTAGATACCCAGCGCTTTTGCGGCCCAGCCGAGATGGGTCTCGAGTATCTGCCCGACATTCATACGGGAAGGAACGCCCAAGGGGTTCAGGACAACATCCACAGGAGTCCCGTCCGGCAGATAAGGCATATCCTCTTCCGGAACCACCGTGGCAACAACACCCTTATTTCCGTGGCGGCCTGCCATCTTGTCGCCTATCTGGATCTTGCGCTTCATCGCAATATAGACCTTGACCAGTTTATTGACGCCGGGCGACAGTTCATCGCCTTTTCTCACCTGCTCGACTTTCTGGTCATACCGCTTTTCAAGTTCGCGCACATAGTGGTTCGCATCATTATTGATGGTATCGATCTTCTCCTGGATACCCTCATCCATAATCCGGATGCGTAACAGGTACTCGTCCCTTAGGCCCTCAAGCTGCGTGTCGATCAGGGTCTTCCCTTTTTCGCAGATGACCTCTTTTGTCCTGGGATGTCTGACCTCCTCTGCAACCTTCTGCCCCAGGAAAAGCTGGCGCACTTTGGTGTATTTTTCTTCCTTGATGATCTTGATCTCTTCTTCGAGGTCGCGCTGCAGTTTCTGTATGTCCTCATCTTCTATGCTTTTTGCCCTGCCGTCCTTGGTGATGCCTTTCCTCGAAAAGACGCGCACATCCACGATTGTCCCCTCGATGCCGGGAGGCACATAAAGACAACTTTCCTTGACCTCTTCGGCCTTCTCACCAAATATAGCTCTGAGCAGCTTCTCCTCAGGCGTAAGCTGGGTCTCTCCTTTTGGCGTGACTTTTCCGACCAGAATATCGCCGGCCTTAACTTCAGCCCCTATCCTGATGATGCCGAACTCGTCAAGGTCCTTTAACGCCTCTTCGCCGACATTGGGTATGTCTCTTGTGATTTCCTCAGGCCCGAGCTTTGTCTCGCGCGCTTCAACCTCAAATTCCTCGACATGGATTGAGGTATAGACATCCTCTTTGACGAGCCGTTCGCTCAGAATTATCGCGTCCTCAAAGTTATAGCCTCTCCAGGGCATGAACGCAACAAGAACATTCTTCCCGAGCGCCAGTTCCCCAAGGTCTGTCGACTGCCCGTCCGCAAGGACATCACCCTTTGTCACCATATCTCCGACATTTACAATAGGCCGCTGGTTTATACAGGTGGCCTGGTTTGAACGCTGGAACTTGACCAGTGTATAGATATCAGCTCCGCCATCGCCGCCCGAAGCCCTGACAACAATCCTGGTTGCATCAACGCTTTCGACCCTCCCTGGTCTCCGTGCCAGAATAACAGCCCCTGAGTCCCTTGCAGCTACAAATTCCATTCCTGTTCCGACAACCGGCGCATCAGGGTTAAGCAAAGGCACTGCCTGCCGCTGCATATTGGACCCCATAAGCGCCCTGTTTGCATCATCGTTTTCAAGAAACGGGATGAGAGACGCGGATATGCCGACGACCTGCTTCGGAGAAACGTCCATATACTGAACTTCGTGTGGTGTGACCATCCTGAAGTCGCCGCCTTCACGCGAGGACACATGGTCTCCGAGCAGCTGTCCGCCCTTGTCAAGCGGTGAGGTGGCCTCGGCAATGATAAACTTTTCGCCCTCGATGGCTGAGAAAAATTCAATATCACCTGTGACCTTGCCGTCAATGACCTTCCGGTACGGCACTTCTATAAAACCGAAGTCATTGACCCGGGCATAGGAGGCAAGAGATGTGATAAGCCCGATATTCGGACCTTCAGGCGTCTCTATCGGGCATATTCTGCCGTAATGAGTCGGATGAACGTCTCTCACTTCAAAGCCTGCCCGCTCCCTTGTAAGACCGCCGGGACCAAGCGCTGAAAGCCTCCGTTTATGGGTGATCTCCGACAGAGGGTTGGTCTGGTCCATAAACTGGCTGAGCTGGCTTGAGCCGAAAAACTCCTTTACCGCAGCCATGACAGGTTTGGCGTTAATGAGGTCATGCGGCATGGCAGCTTCCAGTTCGGTCAGGGTCATCTTCTCCTTGATCGCGCGCTCCATCCTCACAAGCCCGATCCTGAACTGGTTTTCGAGCAGTTCACCTACGCCACGGATCCTTCTGTTGCCGAGATGATCGATATCATCCACTTCTCCCCTGCCCGTCCTGAGGCTGAGAATGTACCGTACTATCTCAATAACGTCCTTATCGGTAAGGACCTTCACTTCAAGCGGGGTATCAATATTCAGTCTTTTATTCAGCTTAAGCCTTCCGACAGGAGAAAGGTCATACCGTTTGGGATCAAAAAAAAGCCCGGAAAACAGGTCCCTCGCTGCCGACTGGGTCGGAGGCTCTCCGGGTCTGAGTTTTTTATATATCTCAATAAGGGCCTGCTCCTGCGTACTCACTTTATCGGTAAGAAGCGTATCGCGGAGCGATGAGAGGTAATTGATGCTGTCTATGAACAACAGATTAAGTGTATCGATATTAAGCAAAAGGATCTTGTTGAATACCTCTTCGGTGAGGACCTCGTTACCCTCCAGAATGACCTCGCCTGTTGAGGGGTCAACGATGTCTTTAAGTGTGATCCTTCCGATGATTTCCTCTTTAGTGATGGGGACGGTCTTTACCCCGAGGGTCTCCATTTTTTTGATGGACCCTTTAGTGATCTTTGTTGCCTCACGAACTATTATTTCCCCTGTACCTGGGGCCTTGATGTTCTGAGGAGACTTGATCCCGACAAGGATCTCACTTACTCCTCTGGTAAAGCTGCTGCCCTTTATGGATATATTTTCAACAGGATAAAAGATCTTAAGAAGTTCCTCGTTGGAATAACCAAGGGCCTTGAGCACGATAGTTGCCGGAAGCTTTTTTCTCCTGTCGATCCTGACATACAGAATATCCTTTGAGTCGAATTCAAAATCAAGCCAGGAACCACGGGAAGGGATAACACGCGCAGAATAAAGCAGTCTCCCGCTGGTATGGGTCTTCCCCTTGTCATGGCTAAAGAACACTCCCGGAGAACGGTGAAGCTGGCTGACGATAACACGCTCTGTACCATTGATAACAAAGGTGCCGGTTTCTGTCATCAGCGGCATTTCTCCGATATAAACATCCTGCTCCCTGGATTCCTTGAGCTTCTTCTTCCCGTTGGCGTCCGTCTCAAACATGTTCAGCTTGACACTGATCTTGAGAGGTGAAGCATGGGTTATCCCTTTCTGCAGGGCTTCTCGCACTGAATATTTAGGCTCACCGACAGTGTAGCCGACAAATTCTATCTCAGCGGTCTCGTTGTAATCGGTTATCGGGAATACACTGACAAAAGCAGCCTGCAGGCCCATATCCTTACGCTTCTCCACAGGCGCGTCTTTCTGCAGGAACTGCTCGTAGGATCTCTTCTGTATTTCTATAAGATTTGGAACTTCAAGGAATTGAGGAACCTTGCCAAAATCCAATCTCTCTCTCAGTACCCTCGCCATATGTCTCCTTCTCTTTGTAAAGGCAAAGGTAGAGGAGAGGGAATCACCCCTCCTCTACCCGTATTCAGTACCTTTATATAGGTGTTATTTTATTTCTACGCCTGCACCCTGCTCTTCAAGCTTTGCCTTCATGGAAGCAGCCTCTTCCTTGGAAATGCCGGTTTTGACCGGTTTGGGCGCTCCGTCAACGAGGTCCTTTGCCTCTTTCAGGCCAAGGCCGGTGAGTTCCCTCACAACCTTGATGACCTGGATTTTTTTGTCTCCTGCGGAGGTAAGAACAACATCAAAACTGGTCTTCTCCTCTTCTACAGGTGCAGCGCCGGCAGCGGGCGCTGCTGCCACTGCAACAGGCGCTGCTGCTGTAACGCCATATCTTTCTTCGAATTCCTTGATAAATTTGGACATATCAAGGATTGTCATGTTATCTATAAACTCAAAAACCTGCTCCTTCGTAATGGACATTATGCAAACCTCCTTAAATTTGATTAGTTATTCTTCGTGCTTTTCAATGATTCCATGGCATAGGCAAAACTGGTGACAGTAGCGGAAAGCGCTCTGGCCAGCTTTGACATCGGAGCCTGAAGAGTTCCGGCCAGCATGGAAAGCAGAACTTCCCTGGACGGCAGCGCTGAGATGGCCTTAAGATCCTGCAGCCCGTACATCTGTCCTTCGACAACAGCTCCCATGACCTTGAGCTTTTCATTGGTTTTGCCAAAAGCCAGAACCTGTTTAACGGCAAGCACCGGATCATCATAGCCGATCGCAATGCCGACAGGACCCTTAAAGGCATCCACAGCCACAGAAACACTTGTTCCCTGCGAAGCGAGCCTTGCGAGTGTGTTTTTTACAACACTGTAGTCAACAGACGAGCTGTTCAGCATCCTTCTCAGATCAGTCATCTCGGCAACTGTCATGCCCTTGTAGTCAGTAAAGACAACAGACCTGGCCTTCCCGAGCTTCTCTTTCAGGTCGGTAATTACCTGTTTTTTCTCTTGCTTATTCAGATGAGACCTCCTTTCCCAGAGACCCTGGCAGGCATGTAAATCACAGATGCGGATAAGATGGATGGCAACCTGAGACATTTGTCCCGATACATTCCCCATCCGTAGCGCTCTATTCTCATCCCTCTTAGCCTCGGCAGGCCTGACCTTCCCGCATTCGCATCAGCTTCACCGGAAAGATCAAATTAAATTTTCACGCCTACTGTCTCTGACTAATATGTAATTGGACTATGTCCGTTATGCCGGCTACTTTGATGAAACCGTAGTCACATCAACCTTGAGGCCCGGCCCCATGGTAGATGAGATATGGAT
>JAGVHR010000211.1 GCA_020056455.1 Thermodesulfovibrionales bacterium | reverse complement strand
CCTGCTGCCGCCACGGGAAGAACGCTTTGATATCCCGAAATGGGGCACGGTCACCGTTCATCCCGATCATCATATCCGCTTTGGTAATGCACTGTATTCGCTGCCGACGGAATATATAGGGAAAAAGGTCGAGATCCGCGCCGATAGCAAACTGACGCGCATATACCACCAAGGAGCTGTTATCAAAACCCACCCCGTTGTGCCCGAAGGCAAGCGCTCAACCGATTACGAGGACTATCCCAATCACAAGACGCCGTATGCAATGAGGAATTGCGATTATTACATTGCAAAAGCAAAGGAGGTAGGAAGCAGTTGCGGCAGCTTCATGGAGCAACTGCTCTCAGGAGACTTTCCGTGGAGCAAGCTCAGGCAGGCGCAAAAGCTGATACGTCTTTCAGAGAAATACGGAACGTCGCGGGTAGAGCAGGCATGTGTTCGCGCCCTGTCCTTCAGTCTCATCGATGTCTTCAGACTGGAGCGTATCATCAAACAGGCCTTTGGCAATGAGGCCGAAAAAGGAGGTGACAAAAGAGGCATTGTGGTGCCGGCACGATTCGGTCGTCCGGCGGAATACTTTACAAAAAACAAGGAGGAACAGAAACTTGGAAATAACGAATGAACTGAAGCAAACATTGAAACGCTTGCGGCTCTCGGGGTTGCTGGCCACTCTGCCGGACAGGGTGGCCTACGCCAAGGGGACAAAACTCTCTTATGCGGAGTTCCTTGAACTCACCCTCAATGATGAGATCCAGAGGAGAGAGACAACTAACGTCGCTACAAGGCTGAGGAGCGCCTCGGTAGATCTTGATCAGACCTTCGAGAGGTTCGACTGGGATGCTGCAATCACTGTCGACAGGGACAGGCTCAAGGACCTCTTCAGTCTTGAGTTTATCAGCCGGAAGGAAAACGTACTCATATGTGGCCCTGTGGGTGTGGGAAAAACCTTTATCGCAAACGCTCTTGCCCACAGCGCTTGTAGACGAGGGCATAAGGTGCTTATGCTCAGGGCGAGCACGATGTCCAAAAAGCTCCTCCAAAGCAGGGCGGACAACTCACACGGTAGAGAGTTGATAAAGCTGATCAGCCCCGAACTGCTCATCATAGACGACTTCGGCCTCCAGAGACTTACCGATGAGCAGGCAAATGACTTCTACGAGGTAATCGTCGAGAGGTACGCAAGGGCCTCGACGGTAATCACCAGCAACCGCGATGTCCACGAATGGATGCCGCTCTTCGACGATCCGATCATGGCAAACTCCGCTCTCGATCGCCTTGCTCACAATGCTCATCAACTGGTTATCGAGGGGGAAAGCTACCGAAGGAAAAAAGACCCCCAGAAAAGAAGAAAGGCATAGGGTTGATTCTGCTTAACCCGATATGCTAAAAAATCAGCACAGGGTGCTACACCTGGGGAATGACCCTGAAAAAGGAACTGGGGAATGCAGCTGAAAAATGACATTTGTTGTGTACTGCTTTAAATTTCTTTTCAGCATCCCCCGTAAGGACTTTGACTTCAATAGGGTTAGCAACATTAATGAACATAACAAAGCCGACATCAAAAGATTGGTCGTTTGTGCTGGCGCTGATATTGCCTTCATATTTGACTTCACTAATTTCAGTTCCTTCTTCATTAAGATAAAATAACGAACTTGCAACAAGCCTGCGAGGCTTAGCAGTAATGATTCCCTTATCTGTAATAAGATAATAGAGGCCCTTCTTAATTTCTGGTGACAAAGGTTGCTCCTGATTAATTCTTGTTATTCCAGGTTCAAAATACTTGCTCTTGAGGTCACTCAGTTTTCTTAGCACTTCAGGAGTTGGCTTTTTTACGTCGATGGATTTCACCCAGTCAGGTGCTAATGATTTCCAATCTATGTATATGAATGACTCAAAACGGGCTTCACCTTTGCCTACAAAGTAGGATGGCGCGAACTGGGGTTTTTGCTCATTATTTTCAGTTTCTGCCATCGCCAATGATGATATAAACAACATGGCGATAATTATTAATGTTTTATTCATAATTTGGTGAACAACGTATAGTGTTTTATCCGTAAGGCCGGAGGCGTTGCGGATAAAACAGGTTGAACTGAGCCATGCCTATGAATATAAGGAAACAGTATGGGGATTGTAAAGGGCGAAAGCTGTTTACCGCAGCCTTGGCTCGCTCATGAAAGGCAGCTTGATCGATCCTTTTGCTTGAAGAGACTGGCTGTCGTGTGCGGACATAGGCTTTGTATATGCAGAAACTGGCTGTTGAGACAAACCCCTCCGTTGACTCGTTAAAGAGCTTTTCGGGACGTTCTTTCTCAGACAGACAAGCGGCATAATCATGACGAATCCACAAACCCGATGCTGCGAGGCATCTGAGCCCTTCGGGAAGGATACGGCCTTTCTATAATGATAGACATCGGCCCTTGTTGGCAGCAGGGGCACCGGGTAATATCCGTGCCCGTAAGTTCAAGCATCAGATCTCCGGCGTTCTTTTTTGTTCGCCGAGGCACGAGACAATTATCGCCAAGCAGTTCTCTGCAGCGTTGAATATTGTCTTTCTTGCGCCGGTTTGAGAGGAAGCCGAAATGCCGTATTTTCATAAACCCATCTGGGAGCACGTGAAGCAAAAATCTTCGGATGAATTCTCCTGCCTCCAGCGTCCTTAATT
>JAGVHR010000210.1 GCA_020056455.1 Thermodesulfovibrionales bacterium | reverse complement strand
GTCTCAGCAAGTATTGTTTCATTGCCAAGCTCGATAATCCCGCGCTCTGTCCGTGGGGAGACCTCCACCTCAAAGCCAAGCTCCCAGAGCAGGGTTGTCCAGAACGGGAGAAGGTCATGGAAATAAAATATGTTCGGGATTCCCAGCCGTCCCCTGAATTTTCTCCTGGCCTGCGACTGCTCCTGCCTGTCTTGATAGGAGAGGTGGCCCTGCCACAGCATTTTGTCCCTGAATGCAAAAAGGTCCGAGGTTTCGGACGACATGGCGCGCTTTTTTCTTACATCGTACTTGTCGCATCTGCCGCCGTAATAAAGATAGTTTTTATCGCCTTGCACTCTGACCCTGTTAATCTCGCAGATGTTTGAGCAGCCATTGCATTCAAACGAGGATATATCATAGGGTCTTTGTGACAATTCAAACCCTTTGAAAGCAGTTTTGTGCTCAAGGGAAATATTATCTCCCAAGCCCTGTTTTCCCATCGCTGATTGCAGAATTCCCATGTGTTCCTTGGCTATCAGGGCCATGCCGATTGCTCCCGTAACATCATGATGCTCAGGCACAATGACCTGTCTGCCAAGATATTTCTCAAAAGCAGCGACAACAGCCTTATTAAAGGCAACTCCGCCCTGGAAAAATATCTTTTTGCCTATGGGCCGCTTGCAGACCACACGGTTGATATAGTTCTGTACTATCGAGTAGGCAAGCCCTGAAAGCAGGTCCTCTTTTTGTATGCCTTTCTGGAGGTTCGCCATAAGAGAGTTCTCCATAAAAACCGTGCAGCGTTCTCCAAGCCTGCAGGGGTTTCCGGAGCAGAAGGCGGTCTCCTGAAACTCTCTCTTTACTGATATCTCCAGCTTGTCCGCCTGCTCTTCGAGAAAAGACCCTGTACCGGCAGCGCAGGCCTTGTTCATCTCAAAATCAACAATGACTCCGTCTTTAAGGGAAATGTATTTTGAATCCTGGCCTCCGATTTCAAAGATAGTGTCAACATCCCTGTCAATGAAAACAGCAGCTGTGGCCTGGGCAGTGATCTCGTTTTTGACAATATCAGCGCCAATATAATCAGCGATCATATACCGGCCTGATCCGGTTGTTCCGACACCCATTATTTCGGTCCGGTTCCCGAGTTTTCTGCCTATCTCTTCAAGCCCTTTTTTGACTGCCTCAATAGGTCTGCCTGCTGTCATAAGGTACTGTTTTGCAAGCACACGGCAGTCTTCGTCAATTACAGCCAGATTGGTGCTGATCGAGCCGATATCAACCCCAAGCCAGGCCCTGGTTTGCAATAAGCTCTGAGCATCAGTTTCAATCTTCTGACTTTTGAGGTGCCTTTCTGCAAAGTCCTCTCCTTCTGAAAGGAGCGGAGCATATCCCCTTTCCTGCTGCTTTACCGAATTAATGAACTCCTGCAGACAAGCCAGATCAAAGGAATTGGTTCTGCCGGCGTCCATATCCCTGAGCGCTGCTCCAAGTGCGCCCATAAACACAAATTCGCCGGGGATAAATAGTTCATCAATGCCAAAGACCTCTCTAAATGCCCTGACCATCCCCTTATTGGCTGCAACGCCTCCCTGGAATGAAACAGGCAGCTCAGGGTTTCTGCCCTTTGCAATAGCGCCCTTGAAATTCCTTGCAACAGCAAAGCAGAGGCCTGCGACTATATCCTCGAGCGGCGTTGCGATCTGTTGAAGATGGATCATATCCGACTTGGCAAACACGCTGCACCTGCCTGCTATGCGAGGGGGTTTCTTTGACCTGAGGCTGAGTTCGCTGAACTCCTCTATAGAAAGACCAAGCCTCTCTGCCTGCTGGTCCAGGAAAGAGCCTGTGCCTGCAGCGCAAACAGAGTTCATGGAGAAATCCTTTGCAGCATAAGATCCATCCTGCAGAAAAATGAGCTTTGAATCCTCCCCCCCAAGCTCGATGATGGTCCTTATCTGCGGGTAGAGCTTCCTGACAGCATAGGCATGGGCAACCACTTCATTGACTGGAGTTATTCCAAGGAGCTTGCCGATCAATCTGCCTGCAGAGCCGGTCACTGAAAGTGAAGACTGACAAGTGAAGAGTGGCTGGTCGTTACTCGTTACAGTCTTCAGCAGTTCAAGAGCAACACTCAGAGGATTTCCCTTGTGCCTCTCATAATATTGGTATGAGATCTTTCCTTCAGCATCAAGGACAATGATTTTTACCGCGACAGAGCCTGCATCAAGGCCGATAACATTCATAATGTTGTTTGTTACTATAGCAAAACAGATCATCATGAGGGAAGTTAACGGGCTGCCCTGAGTGACAAAACTTAATAGCTGCTGCCGTTTTTTGTCACTCCTCCTGACATATGGCCTTATCCTATATATACACAAACGATCAGTAATCAAGTAATTATAACAAACCCGCATGAAGCGCTGATTTCACTTTATCTTGAGAAGAAAGGGTTAGTGCGATAGCATTAAAATATCAATAAATTCAATGGGTTTTGTCCCGCTTCCCTTAATCTCCTCCCATGATTTCAAGCTTCATTCCCCTGCCATCCTCCAATAGGAGAATACGGTATCTGCTTTATTGCGAGGATTTTAAAATACGAGAGAGATACATTTTGCTTTCTGGCACAATAAATGCTTCTTGGAACATTAGTTTGGCGTGCAGGGTTCGAGCACAGACAGAGTGACTATTTTAGTCACATAAACTTTTTTCTTTGTCAAGGAGGAGTTATGTACAAGGCAATGAGTAATCTCAGGCAGCAAAAAGGTTTTACCCTCATCGAGCTCCTGATCGTTGTTGCGATCATCGGCATTCTCGCAGCAATCGCAATCCCTGGTTATATCGGTATGCAGGAGAGGTCGAAAAAAGGCGCGATAACAAGGGTTGCAGAAGCATCTGTTCCTGAAATTCAGGCATGGATGTCCTCTGCAAAGAAGTCAGGCACAGTGCAGGGTGGTCTTACAGAGGTTGATACTGACGGCAGCGGCAGCGTTGTTGTAAACACAGATTTAACCAATAATGAACTTGCCTCAGACGGCGTTGTCACTACGTGGGTTGCCGGGCATGGTGCTACTTCTCCCTGGGACTCGGGAAATCCTCTCTGGGATAACGGCGGCATACAGGGTACCTTAGCCTTATGCGTAGCAGCTCCAGTTGCCGGTCAGATAACCCTCTGCTTCACACCAAATGAGAATGCCGGGATAGCGCAGATATTTATGGTTGCTTTTGACAATTCAGCTGCACCAGTAGCTATTTACCAAAAAGTCATAAGCGCTGATTAATCTCAAGCGCTAATACAAGAGGCTGAGTGAGAAAATAAAGCATTCTCTCACTCAGCCTGTCTTAATCAAACTGATTTTATGAAATATCTCCGTCCGGATCGGAAAACAAATTAAATGAAGACCCAGAGAGGTTTTACCCTGATCGAACTCCTGATTGTTGTGGCGATCATCGGAATTCTTGCTGCTGTGGCGATCCCGGGCTATATTGGTATGCAGGAAAGAGGGAGAAAGGGAGCAGCAGCTCGGATTGCCGAGGCTTCAGCCCCTGAACTGCAGGCATGGTTAAACTCAGCAAAGAAGTCAGGCTCGATCCTTGGAGATCTTACGGAAGTGGACACTAACGGCAACGGCAGTGTTATTGTAGGCGCTGATAAAACCAACACTGAACTTGCCTCAGACGGCATTGTAACAACATGGCTTGAAGCTCACGGCATCACCGGAAGCGCGGCCAAGTCTCCCTGGAACTCGTCAACTGATCTCTGGGCTGATGGTGGCAGTACAGCCGGCGTGAATCTCTGCGTTACTGCTGCTCAGAATGCTGCTTTCAAGGGTCAGATAGTCCTCTGCTACACACCGAACCAGAATGCCGGAGTTCAGCAGATATTTATGGTTGCTGTGGACAATTCCGCGGCCCCTGTGGCCCTTTATCAAAAAGTCATAAGCGCTGATTAGCTCCTAATTAGGGAAGACAAAAAAAGGTATAATAACACATGAATAATAGAGGCTTTACCCTTGTTGAATTGGTTATTGTTGTTGCTATTATCTCCCTTTTGGCTGTGCTTTCAATCCCTGCATATGTTGGCCAGCAGAAGC
>JAGVHR010000252.1 GCA_020056455.1 Thermodesulfovibrionales bacterium | reverse complement strand
GAATATAATGCAATGGCCTTTGTCATGAGGGTAACGCAGTCAATTATGCAGACTCAGCTGAATGATTCCATTAACTGCTCCGGAGTGGTCGTAGCTGTTCCCACCTCTCCCACTACGATCCCTGCGGCCTGGTTTGCTATTACGGCTGCCTTTTCAAGCCCTGCGCCGGATGCATATGCAAGCGTCAACGCTGAAATAACCGTATCGCCTGCTCCGGTCACATCGTAGACCCTTTGCGCGACGGTTGGGATGTGGGTAATCCTCCCCTTTTCGAAGAGGCTCATGCCCTGTTCTCCCCTCGTAATCAACACTGCATTAAGTGCAAGCTTCTTCAGAAGGGACCTGCCTGCCTTAACAAGCGTCTTGTCATCCTTTATCTCCATCCCTGATCCCAATGCTGCCTCCGCGAGGTTCGGTGTAATAAGAGAAACGCCTTTATAAAAATTATAGTGACCTACCTTGGGATCGACCGCAACGAAAATGCCCTTTGGCCTGGACTTCTTCAATATGCCGCTTACAAGTTCTGCTGTAATCATGCCCTTTTTATAATCGGAGATGATCACAGCATCAAAGTCGTTCATGATTGAGTGTATGTGAGACAGGATGCCCCTCAATATCCTGCCATCGACATACTTGCTGTCCTCACGATCAAATCTGACTATCTGCTGGCTGTGGGCAATGACGCGGGTTTTGACCGTTGTCGGTCTGTTTTCAGTGAAAAGACCGCTGCAGTCAATCCCCTTCTGTCCGAGGATATTCCTCAATGCCTCTCCGGCGATGTCCTCTCCGATGATCCCTGTCACAGCGGCATGAGCTCCCAGTGAAACGATATTATGGGCAACATTCGCAGCGCCGCCCAAAAGAAAATTTTCTCTGGTTACCTCGACAACCGGCACAGGCGCCTCAGGCGATATCCTGTTGACATTTCCCCATATGTAATGGTCAAGTATGAGGTCACCGATTACCAGGATTCTCCTGTTCCTGAACTCTTTTATGATTTTTCTGAAATCCATATGCTTAACAACAGCCTATTTTTTCTTTCTGATCACCCGGTTTTTTTTATCCAAAAAGATTATCTTCGGCCCGAGCTCTTTTGCCTTTGCATCTTCAAAATAACTGTAGCAGAAAATAATGACCTTGTCGCCTACAGCGCCCTTGCGCGCAGTAGGTCCGTTAAGGCAGATTTCACCCTTTTTCTTGCCGGGAATTACATATGTCTCGAACCGCTCTCCATTATTCATATTACTGATCATCACCTGCTCATAGGGAATGATGCCTGATTCTCTGAGGACCGTTTCGTCTATCGTAATGCTTCCCTCATAGGCGAGATTCGATTCCGTGACTGTAGCCATGTGGATCTTTGTCCTGAGCATGCATCTCAGCATAAAAACTCCCGTTCCGCAGAGTCATAGCGCAAAAAAGAGACAGCCTCACTTTTCCAAAAAATACGGCTGCGCTTCCAGTCTGTCGCTCTTTTGCTCTTTTGCCCTGTCAAGCTGTTTTTCATTCTATTATTTTAGGCACCCGGTAGAAGGCCTCTGTTCTGTCCGGAGCATTGCCGAGGGCTGCCTCCCTGTCAAGGGAAGGCCTCGGGTTGTCCTCTCTCATAACATTACTGATGGAAATTACATGCGAAGTGGGCTCAATACCGGAGGTATCAAGCCCATTGAGAGTCTCCATATACTGCAGAACTTTGTCCAGCTGGTCCCCATACTGCGCCTCTTCCTCGTCAGTCAGTGTCAGACGAGCAAGCCGTGCAAGGTGATCAATCGAAATATTCATGGGCCGTTATATCTTGGTAAGATGGGCAAGTTTCAGGGACAGCCTTTTGATGCCGATCTGAGGGAAATTGACCATCACCTTCTGGTCTTCGCCATCTCCATAACAGTCCCGTACGACACCGACTCCCCATACAGGATGTTTAACCCGGCACCCGGCGGCAAAGGGAAGCGGCGGCTTTTTTGGCTCAAGCTTCTTTCTGTATCCGTCACATACGATTTTGATAGTCTGAGGTTCTGTAACCTTTTCTATCCATTTGCAACATTGTCTGGGCAGGTCCTTCAGAAACCGCGAAGGCTCCTGCTCCTGGAGCTTTGCATAGAGCTTTCTCTTCCTTGCACCTGAGAGAAAAAGAATATCTTTTGCACGAGTCATTCCTACATAGCAGAGTCTTCTCTCCTCAGATACCTCGTCGGCATTGCCTATTGACTTGAAATAGGGGAGGAGGCCTTCTTCCACTCCGGAAAGAAAAACAACCGGGAATTCAAGTCCCTTTGCATTGTGGAGAGTCATAAGGGAAATGAGGTTACCCTCAGAGGTCTTATCTATGTTTGTCATGAGCATGACCTTATCGATGAATTCCTGCATGTCTCTTCCATCGCCGGAGGCAATAAGTTCGAGTACATTTTGCTTTTTATCATCATCAAGCTGGGAGAGATAGTCGATCCTGTCGACAATAGCCCTGAGCAACTCGCCTGCGTTTTTGTAGTGAACAGCAGAAAGCTTGTCAATAAGGGCAATGAAAGAGCCCAGTTTCTCTTTGGTTGAAGCTATAATACCGCTGCCCCTGACGCACTGTTTTATGGCGTCATACAGACAGACCGATTTTTTCTTTGCCTCGGTCTCGATCTTGGTAAGTGTGGCTGCTCCGATTCCGCGAACAGGCCTGTTAATAACACGCCTCAGACTCACATTGTCCTCATGATTAAGAACTAAGCGCACATATGCGAGTATGTCCTTGATTTCTCTCCGTTGATAAAAGCTTACTCCGCCGACTATGTGATAGGGCAGGCCGGTTTCGCAAAGAGCCTCTTCGATTGCCCTGGACTGGAGGTTTATCCGGTAAAGAATGCCGATATCCCTGTAAGCATAAGCGCCCTTAAGATAAAGTTCCTTGATAACCTTTGCAATATGTTTAGCTTCTTCACTTTCAGTGCTGAGCCAGCAAAAATGCACCTTTTCACCACTGTCGCGCTCAGTCCACAGTTTCTTTGTTTTCCTGTTGGCATTAACGGAGATGACTCCATGTGCAGCATCAAGAATGTTCTGAGTGGAACGGTAGTTCCTTTCGAGTCTTACAACCCGGGCCTTGGGGAAATCCTTCTCAAAGTCAAGGATATGTTGTACATCAGCCCCTCTGAAACGATAAATGCTCTGATCATCATCGCCTACAGCGCAGATGTTCCTGTGCTTCAGGGCAAGCATCTTTACAAGCTGATACTGGGCAAGGTTGAGGTCCTGAAACTCATCTACAAGCACATAAGGGAGCTGTTCCTGGTACTTCGACAGGACTGAAGGATTTTCCCTGAAAAGCCTTTCGGCAAGCATGATGAGATCATCGAAATCAAGCGCGTTTGAGCGTTTCAGTTCGTCCTGATACCGTACATAGACCCTTGCAAGCTTTTCGTCGAACCCAAACCCGTCGCCGGCAGCAAGAAAATCATCCGGCCCGACGAGAGATGCTTTAAGGAGATTGAGCCGTGAAGATACGCCTTTGTACAGCGCCTCATATATCTTGAACTCTTTCAGAATATGCCTGATGAGGGTACAACGGTCGTCTTCGTCATAAATGGAGAAATCGTTGCTGTATCCAAGAGCATGAATATCCTTGCGCAGGATTTTACTGCACTGCGAATGGAGAGTGCCGATCCAGGAAGATTTCATGTCCCTGCCCAGCAATGTTCTGATTCGTTCCTTCATCTCGTTCGCAGCCTTGTTAGTAAAGGTAACTGTAAGGACAGCATCATGAGACGCTTTTTTTGCCTTAACCAGATGGGCAAATTTGTGCGTGATGACCCTTGTCTTCCCGCTGCCTGCGCCGGCCAGCACAAGAAGCGGACCGTCTGCAATTTCCAGGGCTTGTTTCTGCTGGGGATTTAATTCACGCATGATAACCTCGCTCAACATCTATTTGTTTCGATTGAATAGATTACCAGATATGGGCACGGCAAATCCAGTTTCAAAGCCATTCCAGACACGATTACTCAACGGTTACGCTCTTTGCAAGGTTCCTGGGCTGGTCCACATCGCACCCTCTGAGCACTCCGATGTGGTATGCAAGGAGCTGAAGAGGGACTGTCAGCAGCACAGGCATAAGATATGTATTCGTATCTGGAACGACGATACAGTGTCTCGCACTATCGCACACATCACTGTTGCCCTCGTTCGATACCTTTATTACCTGCCCCCCTCTGCTGTTGACTTCATGAATGCTGGACATGATCTTTTCATAAAGAGAATCCATGGGAGCAAGAACAACAACCGGCAGCTCTTCATCAATAAGAGCAATGGGGCCGTGCTTCATCTCACCCGCAGGATATCCCTCTGCGTGGATGTAGGAAATTTCCTTGAGCTTGAGCGCTCCTTCAAGCGCAATCGGGAAGTTGATACCCCTCCCGAGGTAAATGAATCCGCGGGCCTTGAAATACTCTTTGGCTATGGCCCTGATCATTGAGTCGACGGTAAGCGTTGTCTCTATCTTGCCTGGCAGCATAACGAGTTCATGGAGAAGTTCCTTTGACGTATCCATGCTTATAACACCCCTGGTCTGCCCAAGGGCGATCGCCAGAAGATACACGGACATGATCTGGGTGACAAAGGCCTTTGTAGATGCAACTCCGATCTCCGGGCCTGAATGCGTATAAAAGACCGCGTCTGCCTCACGGGCCGAGGTGCTTCCCACGACATTGCATATGGTAAGAGTTCTTGCGCCTAACGCCTTTGCCTCCCGCTGGGCGGCAAGCGTGTCAGCAGTCTCGCCGGACTGGGTTATCACAACCATGAGACTCTCTGCATCAACAAGGGGTTTCCGGTATCTGAACTCAGAGGCAATATCGACCTCTACAGGGACCCTTGCCAGTTCCTCAATCATATATTTTGCGATCAGTCCGGCATGCCATGATGTTCCGCAGGCAACAACAAAGACCTTTGTCATCCCTCTAAGGATCTCTTTGGATAGACCAAACTCCTCAAGGTTGATCTCACCGCTGTCAGATGAGAACCTGCCGCGCATGGTGTCGCTGACAGCGCGAGGCTGCTCAAATATTTCCTTCAGCATAAAATGGCGATACCCGCTTTTTTCAGCCATGGACGGGCTCCAGGTTATGACTGTCACTTCTTTCTGCACTGTAACGCCGTCAAGGGTTGTAACCAGCACCCCTTCAGGAGAAATGACCACCATCTCCCCGTCATCCAGAAACAATACGTTTCGGGAGTAACTCAGGAATGCCGGCACATCAGAGGCAATAAAAAACTCATCCTCTCCCAGACCAACCACAAGAGGGCTGTCCTTGCGGACCCCGACTATCTTGTTCGGCTCTTTTTCGCTTATCACTGCCAGAGCGTACGAGCCTCTTACTTCTTTTATGGCTGCTCTTACCGCCTCTTCAAGCGGCAGATCACCGGCATGGTCCCTTATGAGATGGCAGAGCACTTCAGTGTCCGTATCCGAGGTGAAGGTATATCCTTTATCAATGAGCCCCTTTTTCAGGGAAAGAAAATTCTCGATGATACCGTTATGAACAATGACAATGCCGTCAGACCGGTGCGGATGTGCATTTTCTTTGGAAGGTTTCCCGTGAGTGGCCCAACGCGTATGACCTATGCCTGCTCTGCTCGTAAGTTGTTTTGATTCCACAAGGGTTGCAAGGTCCCTGATCTTTCCCCTGCACCGTACCACATCGATGCCGGTGTCAGCATGGAAGGCAATTCCGGCTGAATCATAGCCCCTGTATTCAAGACGCTTGAGCCCTTCGAGAATAACTGAAACAGCATTCCTCCTGCCGATATACCCAATTATCCCGCACATGTTGCGCCGTTATCCTTTTTCAGCCCTGGCCTGTCTTTTCTTTGCCCAGCCCGGTATATTCCTCTGTTCGGTCCTGCTGACTGCAAGAGAGCCGGAAGGCACATCTTTTGTGATGGTTGAGCCGGCGCCGACGTAAGCTCCCCTGCCTACCTTCACCGGTGCGATCAACTGGGTATCGCTGCCGATAAAGACACTGTCTTCAATGACCGTAAGGTGCTTGTTCTTCCCGTCGTAATTGCAGGTGATGGTCCCTGCTCCGATATTAACATTGCTGCCGATTTTCGCATCCCCAAGATAACTCAGGTGAGAGGCCTTGGCTCCGGCGCCGATCAGTGTCTTTTTCAGTTCTACAAAATTTCCTATCCTGGCTTTTTCGCCTATCTTCGAGCCCGGCCGAATATGGGCAAAGGGACCGACACTTGCCCCGGAGCTGACTATGGAATCCTCGATTACAGTAGAGTCCAGGATGACTACATGGTCGCCTATAATGCTCCTGCTGATCCGCACATTGGGGTAAATAGTCGCGTTCCTGCCTATCTTAGTGCCGCCCTCTATAAAGACATTCGGGTATATGGTCGTGTCCCTGCCGATTACTGTATAGGGATGAATAAAAACAGATGCAGGATCAATAAAGTTTACGCCTTTTGAAATATGGGCCCGGACAATTCCAAGCCGCATCACTTCCGATGCCAGCAGGAGTTCTTCGCGTGTATTTACTCCCATAAACTCTTCCTCATGTCCTATGGGAAAAGCTGCTGTTCTGAGCCCTTTTCTGAGAGCAAGGCCTGCAATATCCGTAAGATAATATTCCCCTTTTGCCTGGTTCAAGGTTATGTCGCCTAACAGACCCAGCGCCTTGCTTTCGATAGCATAGACGCCGCTGTTGACTTCTCTGACCCTCTTTGCGGCGGCGTCAGCGTCTTTTTCTTCAATGATCCTGACGAATTCCCCGGAGTCGTCCCTTGCTATCCTGCCATAGCCTGACGGATCTTCAGCCTTGAAAGAAAGTACGGAAACAGCATTCCTGCCTTTAAGATGCAATGAAAGAAACCTTCTGACTGTCTGAGGACGTATGAGCGGGGTGTCACCATTGAACACAAGCACACTCCCGCGGCAATCCCTGATCTCGGGCAGAGCGCTTTTCAGAGCATCACCCGTTCCCTTTCGTTCTCTCTGCAGCACAAAACGCACATCAGCGCCGGTAATCTCTTCTTTCAACTCCTTGATATGACTGCCGGCAACGACAATTACACCTCCGCTCCCCAGCTTCCGGGCAGTATCAACCACGCTCTGAAGCATGGGCAGACCACAGACTCTGTGCAGCACCTTGGGCAGTGATGATTTCATCCTTTTCCCCTCGCCTGCAGCGAGGATCACGCAGGCTGTCTTCACAGCCTGGACTCTTCTATACGATGCGGCGCTGCGATTCCGCCTGACAAGATGATTTTCATTCCCTCATCAACCTGTATATCAGTATAGAAGACATCATCTTCCTGCACCAGAACGATTTCACCAAGGTAGAGGTTGTTTGTAGGCACGTAGACAGCCCTGAGCTTGGACTCCTCACCGCTTTTCCCGGCCAGAACCGTAGATTCCTTTGTAAGAAACCCAAACGCATAAGCCCCTTTTCGCGGATATTCAATAATGACGAACTTCTTAAACGAAGAGGTCTTGCTCTCCGGCGAAAAAGCATCAACAAGCTGTTTGATTGCAGTATAGAAGCTTTTGAATACCGGGATGTTAAGGAATATTCCTTCGAAGAAAAATATGATTTTCTTGCCGAAAACATTTGTTGAAACAATGCCTACAATGAAAACAAGGACAACAGCAGAAATGAAACCGAGCCCCGGTGTATGATACCCAAGAATCTGGTAGTAAACCGGTTCGAGCAGCCCGTCAACAAACCGGAAAAACCAGGCGATAACGAGAAGCGTGATTATCGCAGGGATCGAAATGAAAAGCCCTGCAATAAACTTACGTTTGAAAGTGACCCTGATTGAATAACCCGTCATATGGCGTGATCTGCCTTACTTATTGATCTTTTCAGCAATTTCATCAGAAATATCAAAATTAGCATATACATTCTGAACGTCGTCATTGTCCTCAAGCGCATCCATGAGCCGCATCATCTGCTCGGCCGCTTTTTGATCGAGGACGATGTAGTTCTTCGGAAGCATCGTGACCTCTGCTGATTCTACGGGTATTTTCTTGTTTTCAAGGGCTGCCTTGACAGCGATGAAGTCATCAGGCGCAGTAATGACCTCGAAATTGTCCTCCCCAGGGTCGTTTTTCATGTCCTCCGCCCCTGCGTCAAGGGCTGCGCTCATGACTGCATCCTCTGACGCTGCCGCCTTACTGACAAGGATATACCCCCTCTTTTCGAAAAGCCAGGAAACGCACCCGCTTTCACCGAGACTGCCGTTGTTTTTCGACATGATATGCCGAATCTCCGGTACGGTCCTGTTTTTGTTGTCTGTCATCACTTCAACCATAACGGCAACGCCCGCAGGTCCATAACCTTCATAGATAAATTCTTCGTAAGACATTCCCGGCAGCTCGCTGGTCCCCTTCATAATCGCCTTCTTGATATTATCGTGAGGCATATTTACTTCCTTGGCCTTGTCAATAGCTGTGCGAAGCCGGGGATTGCTGTCGGCATCGCCTCCGCCGAGCCTTGCCGCAGTAGAGATTTCTCTTACAATCTTTGTAAATGCCTTTCCTCTTTTTGCGTCAGAGTGAGCCTTCTTGTGCTTAATTTGAGACCATTTAGAATGTCCGGACACAAATCCCCCTGATATGAAAATAACTATTTAAGATCTTTTTTATAATAATAGCAAGCACTTCAGACTGTCAAGAAAGCGACGGCTGCCGAATCAGAATGGAACGTCTTCAGTGATGCGGCCAGGACGTCTCGATACCATAATCCCTGATCTTTGTTAGAAGTGTTTTGTAACTGACCTTAAGGAGTTCTGCGGCCCTGCTCTTGTTACCTTTTGTCTCCATCAGCGCCCTGACAATACGCTGGGTCTCTGCGATACGGACAGCCTCTCTTGTTGAATCACCAAGACTGCCCCCCATGGGAATATTTCTAAGCTGACTCTCAACAACCATCTGCCGGTTCAGCGCAACATGTTCCAGGGCGATCATGTCTCCCTCACAGAGTATGATAGCGCGCTCAATGCAGTTTTCAAGCTCCCTCACATTCCCCTTCCATGCATAACCCACTAAAGCCTCCAGCGCCTCATGGTCAATGCCTCTTAGCGGTTTCTTCAATTCACGACAGTACTTATCCATAAAATATTCGACCAGAAGAGGAATGTCATCCCTGCGCTCACGAAGCGGAGGGATAACGATCGGAAATACGTTCAGACGATAAAAGAGGTCCTCCCGGAAGAGCTTATCCTCAACCGCCTTCATGAGGTCCTTATTGCTCGCTGCAATGATTCTGACTTCGAGCCTGATCGTCTTGATCCCGCCTACCCGTTCGATCTCGCCTTCCTGAATTACTCTAAGAATCTTGGCCTGCAGGGCCAGGTCCATCTCTGCGATTTCATCGAGAAAAATAGTGCCCTTGTCTGCCAATTCGAACTTTCCCGGCTTTCGGGTCTCAGCGCCTGTAAACGACCCCTTCTCATGCCCGAAAAGCTCGGTTTCGAGAAGCTCTCTTGGAATCGCTGCGCAATTGATAGGGACAAAAGGATAGTCCCGCCTGCTGCTCAGCTTATGGACCGCCCTGGCAAAGAGTTCCTTGCCTGTGCCGCTTTCTCCAAGAAGCAGCACTGTAGTTTTTGCCGGTGCAACCTTCTGGACTTTCATGGCTACTTCACTAATTTCGCGGCTCCTTCCGATTATTATCGGCTTGCCGAGTTTGCCGGAGAATTCGTCCTTCAGTAGCATGTTCTCAGCAATAAGCCGCTGGTTTTCAAGCGCCCGTTTAATAAGAAGGATAAGATGGTCAACATCAAAAGGTTTGGTGATAAAGTCAAAGGCCCCCTCTCTCATTGTCGCTACCGCAGTCTCTATTGTTCCGAACGCTGTCATTATGATTACGGGGATGAGCTGGTTTTCCGCCTTGACAGCTTTTAACACTTCAACTCCGTCTTTGCCTGGCAGTTTCAGATCAGTGATCACGAGGTCAAACCGCCGGTCCCTGATCTGCCGGATGCCTTCCCGCCCATCCGGTGCAATGGAAACAGCATATCCTTCAGCCTCAAGTGTCTCCCTGAGCATCCTGGCCATGGAATCTTTATCTTCAACAATCAATATGGTCTGCATGGATCGTATTTTACCGCAGGTTGAAGAAATAGTCATTTCGCAGACATGGGCTTGAATTCTACGGGGCAGGCGGGCTGCTACATCTTTGCGTGTTTCAATGCAGAACCGCAGTAACATGAGGATTCGCCGAACTCACGTTTGAAAAAAGCGCTGATCAAGGCCCTGATCTTCTCTGACGAAGCCTTCATGGCCTCAACGACTTCAGTTGAGGTAAGCCGGCCTTGTGCTATACCTGCGGCGGCATTTGTCACAACTGCGAGGCCTGCAAAACAAATTTCGAGTTCTCTGGCAAGAGCGGCCTCCGGCATTCCAGTCATGCCGACTACATCAGCCCCAAGCCGGGAAAAAGCCCTTATTTCTGCTGCAGTCTCGAGCCTCGGTCCATTTACGGCTGCATAGGTGCCTCTGTCTGATACCGTAAGGCCGGCATCTTCAGCAGCATCAATGAGCGCCTTCCTCAAATCAGGGCAGAAGGGTTCTGTAAAATCAATATGAGCCACTTCGTTGTCATCGAAGAAAGACGTATCCCTTCCGCTTGTCATATCGATTATCTGGTCAAGGATGACGATCGCTCCGGGCTTCATCTCATTACTGATCCCACCTGTTGCTCCCACGGACACGATCCTTTTTACACCGATTTCGCGAAAGCCCCAGAGATTCGCCCGATAGTTGATCCTGTGAGGAGGGATATGATGCAAAGACCCGTGCCGGGGAAGAAAAGCTATCTCTTTGCCTGCAAAACGACCTATCCTGAAATGATCAGAGGGCTCTCCATAGGGAGAACTCAATTTGACCGAGTCGATGATCTCAAGCCCGGGGATAGAGTAGAGGCCGCTCCCTGCAATTACTCCAAACTCAGGCATATATCCTTGGACCATTCTCCATAGGGCATTCAGGGCTGGTAGGCTGATTTGTCGCCTATGTCACAGTGCAGTGGCATGAAGACCTTTCTGAACATGAACAGTACAAGCAGCGCTGCTATAAAAGCGAGACCAAATGCTGCTCTTTTATGGTCCAGTATTCCAACCCCGTAGGCAAAAAGATACGCAGGCATAACAAGGGCAAGCAGATATCCTTCGAGAAGCTTAAAGCAAAACGCCTCCTTTGCGGTGATAAATCCGAGGCAGCAGGAAAGCGGGATCAGGAGCAGCGCCCCAAAGGGTGCAGGTCTGAAGAGTACTGCGGAAGGACTGCCATTGCCCATAATAAACATGACGATGAGGCAGGCTGCGGCCACATAGTAAGTTTTTTTCAGGGCCCGAAAAAACTTCCCGATATAAAGGTGGATGAAAAAAACACTCAGACCTACGCTCAAATACAAAGAAAGGATAAGGATATCGGCTGACAGACCTGAGAAGATGAGGGACAATTCACCTATATCCGTAGAAAGGGCGCTTTTGACGGCAAGATATGCTGCTGCTACCATAAAAAAAGTGGAGAGGACCAGGCCTGCACGGTAAAGGCGCACTGTTATTCTGTCTTCTTTGGTCAGAGGTTGAAAATGGATTTTTTCGCCCATAAGGAAGTATACCCCTTCGTTGCCCCTTACCGCAATATTGCATGCACACAGGCCGACCCTTGCCAGTCCTGCGTCTATCGGGCTATTATAAGCGTACTTCCGAAAAAAGAGGAGCCTGACATGCCGAGAGTTACAGTACAGGATTTTCTGAAGAAAAAAACTGAGGGCAAAAAGATATCCGTATTGACTGCCTATGACTATCCCTTTGCCCAGATAGCTGATGAGGCCGGAATTGATGCCGTACTTGTTGGGGACTCGCTTGGTGTTGTTGTTCAGGGGATTGAAAACACCCTGCCGGTCACGATGCACGAGATGATCTATCACACCAGGATGGTATCCAGAGCGGTGAAGAACGCTCTTGTTATAGGTGATATGCCGTTTATGTCCTATCAGGTGAGCGTGGAGGACGCTGTCCGGAATGCCGGCAGGTTTCTAAAGGAGGCAGGGGCCGCTGCAATAAAGATCGAAGGCGGCGCGGAAATCGCGGATAAAATCAGAGCGATAACCGGATCGGATATCCCTGTTATGGCCCATATCGGGCTTACCCCTCAATCGATCCACAGAATGGGGGGATATAAGGTACAGGGCAAGACCGGGAGCGCTGCAAAAAAACTTATTGAGGAAGCCTGCGCTGTTGAGGAAGCCGGTGCATTTTCTGTTGTGCTTGAGGGCATTCCGATGGGTCTTGCGAAGGAGATCACAAAGGCACTTTCGATTCCGACAATCGGTATCGGAGCAGGCCCTTACTGTGACGGACAGGTCCTGGTTCTGCATGACCTTCTCGGGCTGTTTGACCGGTTTGTGCCCAAGTTCATAAAACGGTATGCAAATCTTAAGGAAGATTCACTCAGGGCCATCCGTGAATATAAAAAGGAAGTGGAAGAAGGTCTGTTCCCGTCAGAAGACCAAAGCTTCAAATAGAACAGTCTTGCGAAATATCGCTGTCCCCGCAAGCCGGAAACCTGTTATTTGTTGTTTCTTGCGAACTCCTTGATGATCTCCTGGCCTATGACATTACGCTGAATCTGATTGGTGCCCTCATAGATCTGTAGGATCTTGGCATCGCGCATCATCTTTTCCACGGGATATTCCTTCATATATCCTGAGCCTCCCATGATCTGAACAGCATCTGTAGTGACCTTCATCCCGAGATCTGTTGCGAAGCATTTAGCCATGGCAGAGACCTTTGAAACCTCTTTTGCTCCGCTGTCAACAAAGCGGGCTACAGAGTAGATCAGTGCGCGGGCAGCTTCGATGGAAGTCGCCATGTCGGCCAGCATATGCTGGATTGCCTGAAAGCTGATGACCGGATGGCCAAACTGGACCCTCTTGCGCGCAAACTTCACGGCCTCGTCAAATGCACCCTGAGCAACTCCAAGGCCCTGAGCGCCCACGCCTGTGCGCGAGCTGTCGAGTGTCTTCATCGCCACTATAAAGCCCATGCCTTCTTTGCCGATCAGGTTGTCCTTTGGTATCCTGCAATTGTCAAAGACGAGTTCGGTTGTAATGGAGGCCCGTATGCCCATTTTGTTTTCTTTCTTGCCGAAGGTGAATCCAGGCGTGCCCTTCTCCACGACAAAGGCCGAAGCGCCGCGTGGACCCTTGGACCTGTCGGTAATGGCGATGATGGTATAGACGTCAGCCACGCTGCCGTTTGTTATCCACTGCTTGGTCCCGTTTAGTACATACTCCTCACCATCCAGCTTTGCCGTGGTCTGTATGCCGCTTGCGTCACTTCCTGCATTTGCCTCTGTAAGGCCGAAAGCCACAAGTTTTTTGCCTGCTGCTATATCAGGGAGAAATCTGTCTTTCTGCGCGTCTGTGCCGAAAAGCAGAAGCGGATAGGTGCCTAACGCATTTGCTGCATAGGATGTCGAGATGCCGACACAACCGCGTGAGAGTTCCTCGACTGCGATGCAGAGCTCTATGCAACCCTTGCCGAGTCCGCCGTATTGTTCCGGGATAAAAAGACCGAACAGGTCTGACTGTGCGAGCACCTTCATGATATCCCACGGGAACTCGCCGGTTTCATCCAGCTCAGCCCGTACCGGAACGATCTTCTCCTCGGTTATCTGCCGGGCAAGGTCCCGTATCATTATCTGCTCTTCAGTCAGGAAATAGTCCATGATCTAAACCTCCGGCGTAAATTCGTTTTCAGGAAAAGCAATACATCAGCGCTAATTCTAACAGATACGCTTGTTATTTTGAAAGAAGGAACTTGTCAGATAAGTCCACGGATTTTATTGAAATATTCAAGGATAAAGGACTTTTCAACAGACTGCATGAGCTCAAAGGCAGGCCCGAAGCTGTCAATGCCTGCCGAAAAAATACCATGGCCAAAGACAACTACAGCGCGGTTTTTTGCCATGGCCTCAGGCACTGTCCGAAAGAGACCTGAAGGGCCGGTCCCGATCTCACCTGAGACTATTGGAATGCCTGAAACAGACCTGTCCTGACTGCATGAACTGTAGCAGGTGGAGAGGTCGCACCAATCTTTTCTGCATGACATGGACATGATCACCGTAAACCTGGGATGCCCATGGAGGATTGCCCGCATGCCGGTCTTTCTGAAGATGCAGATATGGGCTGAAAGTTCTGACGAGGCTGTTATGCCGGAGGAAGAAGAACCGTCAAGAGGCACCGCATCGATGCAGGTTTCGAGTTCATCCAGGGAACTGCCGGTTTGGCTGATATAAATGTTATCTCCGAAGGTGTAGGAGATATTGCCGAAATTGGAGTCAACAAGTCTGCGCTCAACAAGCTCTTTTCCTGCAACGATCATTTGTCTGACGACCTCTGACTCGTTTTGGGGCGGGTTTTTAGAAATAGCGTCGCAGGCAGGAAAGGCAGGTTGAATAAATTTTATGATCTCTTCATATGCCTCCAGCAACGCAATATCACGCTGAAGTTTTCCTGCGTTCAGATTCTCAAGGTGGAACATGACGTCTGTGAAAAACTTTACAAAGGTCGAAAAGCATACTGAGCTGAAGGATACAAATGCCTGCTCAGGACTGACTGTGCCGAATGATATAATGCCCTGAGCCCCGACAATCGCGGCTTTTCTCCTGGAAAGGACCCTGCTGAGCGTGTCGGCAGAGAGGTCAGATATTATTGGAATGTCGTGGAGAAAGGTCCTGTTTTCACAGTCGTTTGGAATGAGTCTGTCTTTTTCACGGGTCGCGAGGTGTCTGATGATGCTTTTATATGGCTCTTCAGGTTCTGCGTAGAGCAGGGCGTTTATGTTCATAAGGTCAAATACCCGCAGAAGTTCCGGATTGACCTCTGTCAGGGGCCTGTTTGCAGTGACCTCTGCATCGAGACAGAGCAGCGTGATATTTTCCGCTCCCGCAAGCCCCTGATGTGTCAGCTTGCCGGTGTATTTGTCGATGAGACGTTTCATTAATACTACAGGTATTGTCCCAGACCCAGCCGCTCCATCAACGCCTCTGTCGGCAGACCATGAGCATCATAGCCCCTGATCCTGTAGTAGTTGCTCCTGGCAGAGAGAAATTCCTGCCTGTTCAGCGGTTTAACGATGATATTCGGCGATGACGAACCCTCTTCAATAAAAAACCTCTTTGGAAGGTCGTCGTCAGCGCTTGTAAAACCGTTCAGCGAATTCAGATAACGTTCGAGTACATAGATCCTCTCTCCGGTTTTAAGCAGGGATTGCATATCATATGTCCTGCCGGTAACAGCGGAAACAGCTCTTGCATATTCTTCAAGAGAGGCTGCAAAAAACACGAATTTGCATGCAGTGAGAGAATCGATAACAGCGTTCATGTCTTCAGCTATCCTGATGATCCTTGCCTTGCCTTCAAAAGAGAACCTGTCCGTGGCAACAGGTTTTCTCAGTATCTCGTGACTTATTGGATAGGCCCTCAGATGACAGCCGCCGCGGTTAGACGTGGCATAGGCAAGGGCCATGCCGTAAGCGCCTCTCGGATCATAGGCAGGGAGTTCAAGCCCCTTGACGGACATACTCGCCTCGGGCCTGCCTGCTGCCTGGGCGTATCGATACGACCCCTGGGAAAGCAGCCTGCCTCGATAAGTGGTCATTCCACCGATCTCAGCTATGATATCAAGCATCTCCTGAGGGGAAAGGACCCTGTTTTCCAACTCTGCGTAACATGACAGGGTCGCTGCCGCGCTGATAGTGTCGAGCCCATATTCATTACAGAGCCTGTTGGCCTCAACGATCGCAGCCGCATCATTATTGAAATTCAGGGCCCCGAAGTGGGAGACTGTCTCATACTCAGGCATGACCTCTCCCTTGTTGCCGACCTTTTTGCAGAGGATGGGACAACCCCTGCAACCGGTTTTTTTTGTCTGGTAGCATTGCCTCAGGGTATAGCCGGAATAGGATGAGGAAGCATCGTAGAAAGTCTTTTTGAAGTTTCCGGTAGGCTCCATTCTGCGGGCATGGATGAGGTCCACAAGCGCAGCTGTGCCGAACTCGGAAATCCCCAGCTCGCCGAAGATTGCCTGCGAAGCCCTGAGCAGTCTCATGATCTCTTCGCGTGCTTCTTTCAGCCCGGCGCTGTCGGCGACACTGACCGGCAAGGTCCCCTTGATCTTTATCGCCTTAAGCCGTTTCGCCCCCATGACAGCGCCTATTCCGCCTCTTCCGGCAAGATAATGACCGTCAAAGACAATAGAAGAATATCTTGCCTGTCTTTCGCCTGCAAGGCCGATCACGGCGTTTGAGCCTTCAGGCCCCAGCAGGTCTCTCACCCCGGTAACGTTTTTCCCTTCAAGGTGAGCGGCATCTGAAATAGTCACAGCCAGGTCTTCGATAGTAACCATGACCCATCTGTCTGAGGTCCCGGTGATCTCTATGAAATCAAATCCCGCGCGCTTCAATTCCGTGCCGAATCTGCCGCCAACCGAGCAATCGGCAATAGTGCCGGTAAGGGGGGAGCGGGATATTACTGTGGACCTCCCTGAGGTCGGAGCCTCTGTAGCTACCAGCGGGCCTGACGAAAAGATAAGGGGCATACCTGCTGCGTCATAGTCCAGGCTTATCCGTTTGCCGATTAGAGCGATACCCAGGCCCCTGCCGCCTATAAACTGCTCTGCAAGGGATGAAGGGGTGGCGATGATTTCCGATGTTTTCGCTGACAGATCTATTTTCAGACTTCTTGAGGTGTAACCGTGCATGGATGAATTGCTCAGGCGCTTAATTCAATATCGAACAAGAAAAGGTCTGCCGGACACTTATGTCGCAACAGGGACCGAATGACGCAATGTTTATCAAGCTTCATAATATGAAGCAGACGCAGTGTCTGATTCCCACACTGTAACTGCAGAGATATTGATGTTTTCATCCGTGATCTTTTTCTTCATGCAGTCGAATATCCATTTGGCGATATTTTCTGAAGAAGGGTTCTTCTCCGTAAACGGAAATATTTCGTTCAGATAAGCATGGTCAAGCGGAGCGATTACCTCACGGGCTATTTTCTTGAGATCGTGAAAGTCGATAGCGAGGTCTATATCATTCAGGGTTTCAGCCATGATGCTTACCTGCACCTTCCAGTTGTGGCCGTGCAGATTTTCGCATTTGCCTTTATATCCCCTGAGTTGGTGAGCTGCAGAAAAAGAGACTTCGACGGACAGTTCGTACATGATTTGCCTCCGTTGCCTTAAGCTGTTTTTTTGAAAACTGATATGTAGGGAAGGTTCCGGAACCTGTTGTCATAGTCAAGGCCATAGCCGACAACGAACTCGTTTGGTATTTCGAACCCCACATAATCGATCGGAACATCAACCTCCCTGCGCTCCTTTTTATCGAGGAAGGTGCAGATCCTGAGGCTCCTGGGCTCTTCGTTGAGGATACGCTCACGGAGGTAGTTAAGGGTTATGCCTGTGTCGACAATATCTTCGACAAGAAGCACATCCTTGTCTGCGATGTTTTCCCTTATATTATAATGGAGTCTTATTTCTCCCGAAGTCTCTGTTTTCATATAGCTTGACGCGATAAGGAAATCGATAGTGAGAGGGACCTGAATAAGCCGGACCAGGTCGCTGAAGAAGATGAACGCTCCCTTTAGTATGCCGACAGCAAGAAGGTCCTTGCCACGATAGTCGGCTGAGATCCTGGCCGCAAGCTCCCTGTTTTTTTTCTGTATCTGCTCAACGGTGAGAAACGGTTTGCCGACAACCATAAAATCCTCCGAAAAAATGGGATTTGTTATTTTACAGTTCCTCTCCATATATTCTCAATCTTCTTTTGTCCTTATCTTCGATTTGTTACGAGTCCGTCAATATTCAGGCCGGTCCGTCTCCGGAGACATCTTCCTTGACATCCAGTTTCAACATTGATTATCTTTTGATGCAGTCATTATATTCAAGAGGAGAATTGTTATGTCAGATGTAAAAATCGGCATTATCGGAGGTTCCGGGCTTGACGATCCGCAACTCATGAAGGACCAGAAACTCAAGAAGGTGAAGACTCCGTACGGGATACCGTCATCGGATCTTACGCTTGGCAGGATAGACGGCGTTCAAACAGTCATCCTTGCCCGTCACGGAAGGAAGCACTCCATCTATCCAACTGGGGTGAACTTCAGGGCGAACATCCATGCATTAAAGAAAGAGGGTTGCACTCACATATTCGCTACTACTGCTGTTGGGTCTCTCAGGGAGAAGATCAGGCCTGGCGACCTCGTATTCCCGGACCAGTTCATAGATTTTACAAAACACAGGGCGCTTACTTTTCATGAGAAAAAAGTGGTCCATACTCCCATGGCAGAGCCGTTCTGTCGTGATATCCGACTGCTTCTGTCCAACAGCGCAAAGGAGCTGAAACTGAGGCATCACCCCAAAGGAACGGTCATTACCATTGAAGGGCCGCGTTTTTCCACCAGGGCGGAGTCACACATGTTCCGGAGTTGGGGAGCGGATGTTATCAATATGTCCACAGTGCCTGAAGTGGTCCTTGCCCGGGAGGCAGGCCTTTGCTACCAGGCGATTGCAATGTCTACCGACTACGACTGCTGGAAAGAGGGCGAAGAGCCGGTCACCTGGGAGATGATCCTTGCGACAATGCAGAGGAATGTCGATAACGTCAGACAGCTGCTTCTGAAGACGATTTCAAAGATTGGGACGCAGACAAGGACCTGCGCCTGCGCATAGAGGAGGAAATATGCCTATCAAATCTAAGATCCGCACTATTGCCGATTATCCCAAAAAGGGTATCATGTTTCGTGACATCACCACGCTTATCAAAGACCCTGTGGGGTTTCGTCTTGTTATCGATAGTTTCACCCAGCGCTATATTTCAGACGAAATTGATTTTGACATTATAGTGGGCATAGAATCCAGAGGGTTTATTATCGGAGGCGCTCTTTCCTATACGCTCGGAAAGGGTTTCGTGCCGGTCAGGAAGGCCGGAAAACTCCCTGCCGAGAAGGTGTCACATGCATATGAACTGGAATACGGCACTGACAAGATCGAAATGCACAGGGACGCGATAAGCAAAGGCACGAAGGTCCTTCTTGTTGACGATCTCCTCGCAACCGGAGGCACTGCCCTTGCCGCGGCAACGCTTATCGAAAAGTTGGGAGGGACTGTCTCAGAGATGGCCTTTATCGTCAATCTGCCCGATGTGGGCGGCGAAAAACGTCTCATGGAGAAAAATTACAGGATCTTCAGCCTCACTGAATTTGAAGGTGATTGAAAAACAGGTATTTTACGAGTCTGTCAAATATTCGGCCCTCTCTCTTATTTAGAGTCTGTTGAGCCTCTTGCAAAAGTACCAATTCTGTCATTCCGAATGAAATGTAGTTTATAAACAGACACTATTGGCAGACTCGTAAAAAGTCCAAAAAGAGACGGGTTTGTAAAAAGCTCCGGAGGCAAGGCGCGCAAGAAATGAGGAATGAGGCGTACTTGCAAGTACGTCGCAGTGACGAGTTTTGCAGCGCAACGCGGCATACGGACTTTTTACGAAGCCGTCTCTATTTATTTATGCTCCGGCCTTCATCAGCAGTTGTATGCTGTGCTTTTACGATATTCATGGCGGTCGCAACAATGGACGATATATCCGACATGCTGGCAGGCACAATCATGGTGTTGCCTGCCTTGGCAATATTGCCGAACTGTTCTACGAGGTTGTTGGCGACCCTGTATTGAACGGCCTCAAGCCCGCCTTTATCGCTGATAGCTGCGGCTACCGTCTTGATGCCCTCTCCTGTAGCAATGGCCACCAGTTTTATGGCTTCACTTTCGCCCTTTGCCTCATTGATCTTTTTCGCCATTTCCCCTTCGGACTGAAGGATGGATTTCTGCTTGTTACCCTCTGCGATGTTGATGGCTGACTGTTTCTCGCCCTCTGACTTAAGGATAAGCGCCCTTTTTTCCCTCTCTGCCGACATCTGCTTTTCCATGGCGTGCAGAACGCTTGCAGGAGGAGTTATGTTTTTTATCTCGTATCTGAGGGTCTTGACTCCCCATTTATGGGCCGCCTCATCAACAGCCGCAACGATCATCTTGTTTACGTTATCGCGTTCTTCAAAGGTTTTGTCCAGGTCCAGCTTGCCCATTTGGCTCCTCATTGTTGTCTGGGCGAGCTGTATAATGGCTGTATAATAGCTGCTGATGCCGTAGCTTGCCTGCTGAGGGTTCATGACCTGTATAAATACGACCCCGTCCACGGTCATCTGGACATTGTCCTTGGTGATGCATACCTGTTCAGGGACATCGATGACCTGCTCTTTAAGAGTATGTTTGTATGCTATCCTGTCGACAAAAGGCACGACGAATGAGAGGCCTGAATTAAGTGTGCCATTATAGCTGCCGAGCCTTTCAATTACAAATGCGCTCTGCTGCGGCACGATCTTGACTGCCATGGCTATAAACACAACGATGAGTACGGCAAAAAGGATAAATACAGGTCCTAACATGATTATTCCTCCATAGTATGTGGTTTAACTTTGAGTTTTATGCCGTCTGTGCCGATAATATCCACGACAAGCCCTGCCGGAATGGGTGTATTTTTGCCGTCTGCCCTGTAGGCCGCCCATAACGCGCCTTTATACATAAGAGATCCGTCAAGGTTTGTGATTTCTGTTTCTGCTGTTGCGGTGTCCCCGGCGAAGTTGTCGTTGAAGGCTGATCTGGCCGGGAAGAATTTCTCCTTGATGGTTTTCCGGAAAAGTACCAGAAGCAGAATGGACGATAGTCCGAATATCAGAAACTGTGTGCCGGTCTCGTGGACCAGCCCCAGAGCGGTGAGTGTGCCGACAATGAGGGCTCCAATGCCGAAGAAGGCTATAAAAAACGTTGCTGAAATCATTTCTGTGATAAAGAGCAGCAACCCTGCTATAAGCCAAACCCAGTATGGTATTGCAGTCATAATCCACATAGTCCCTTCTTGATTTTAATATGCCTTCTGGTCCCTATGAAGCATTCCTTACGACTTGAGAAGGAATCCCTTTTTTGTGTCTCAGATACAGATCTTCAACTTTTTTTCTTGCCCATGGGGTTTTTCTCAGAAATTGCAGGCTGGATTTTATGCTCGGGTCATTATTAAAACACCTGATGCGGATTATCTTACCCATCCTTTCCCAACCATGAAGCTCCACCAGTTGGGCCAGAACCATTTCCAGGGTGATGCCGTGGAGCGGGTCTTTGGATTTCTGTTCAGTCATGTTTTATATACCATCCTCCTTGACCAGCCTTATACCATCACTCTCTATAAGAATAAGTCTTCTCTTATAAAGAGCGCCTATAGCCTTTTTAAATGTCTTTTTGCTTGTCCCGAACAGGCGGTATATAACTTCAGGCGAAGTTTTGTCGTCCAGGGCAATAAATCCGCACTGCTCTTTTAGTTTGCCGATAATTTTGTCTGATACATCATAAACCTTTTCAACACCTGGTTTCTGAAGACAGAGATCCATCTTGCCGTCTTCCCGCACCTTTTTGATGAATCCTGAGATATGCTCTCCCTTTCTTAAGGCCTGAAACACCTCATTTTTATAAAGCAGGCCCTCACGGGAACCGTTGATAAGCGCATTATAACCAATATCAGTCTGGTTGCCAATCAATAATTCCACGCTTTGGCCTTCCTGGAATTCAGCCTGTCCCTTAGCAGGGGGCTTGTCCAATTCCGGAGAAGCAATAACAATAGTGCTCTCATCTCCAGGTTTTTTTATGACCTTATCCCTGTTGACTTTTTCTTTCTTTGGTATGTATAAGTATCCTCTTTTTTTCATATGTCCTCGTTAGTTAGTTTAACCCAAACCTATCGTTTCTTACTAAGGAGTCCATTAGAGCCCTGCTGAACTATAACGATTTGAGGAATGTCGGCTCCGAATGCCGCAACAGTGTGAAACCGTCAATTTTGGGCTATGGTGTCCTTCTTTAGCATATTGCCGAGGAAAAGCTGGAGGGACCCTTTGATACGGTCTGTGCCGTCATCTTCCAGGAGCTTTGAAGCAACAATGCGAAGGTTTTCCGCTGCCTTGCAGTTCGGATAGATATCTATAAATGCCTTCTGCTGTCTGACTGCCCTGGTGATAGCGTCGTCAAGAGGGATGAATCCAAGGTAATCCAGCGACAGGTTCAGGAACTTTTCAGCAGCAAGGGAAAGTCTTCTGAATACATCAAAGGCGTCTTCGGAATCCCTGGCAGAGTTGACCAGGATCTTGAAATCCCGCTCCTGATACTGAGTAAAGAGCACCTTGATGAGGGCATAGGCATCTGTCAGGGCCGTAGGCTCAGGAGAGGTGACCACAATAGTCTCCTGGGCGGCTATGCAAAAAAAAGCAACATTCCCGGAGATGCCTGCGCCGGTATCGATGAGCAGCAGATCGATCTCAGAATCATAAGCCTCAAATTCCTCAAGCAGCCTCAGCCTCTGGAACTCGTCAAGCTCAGTAAGCTCCTGCACTCCGGAGCTTGCCGGCAGTATCTTGATTCCGTAGGGTCCATCGACCAGGACGTCGGCAAGCCTCTTCTCCCCGCTGAGCACATGCTGGATCGTGTATTTAGGTGCGAGATCAAAAATTACATCTATATTGCTCAGGCCGAGGTCAGCGTCAAGTATCATCACCTTTTTACCTGCCCTCGAAAACGCTACTGCAAGGCTTGCCACCATGTTCGTCTTTCCGACCCCCCCCTTGCCGCTCGTCACGGTCATGGTTTTTATCTGCTTATGCCCTGATTTCCCTGTCATTGTGTCACCTCGTTTTTCAGTATCATTGCAGCCAGGTGCTTGCTGTCCGGGAAAGATATGTCGGAAGGCACGCTCTGTCCTGTAGTGATGTAGGCCACCGGCTTTTGGTAAAGGTTGGAGAGATTGTAAATGGAGCCGAACTTGACAGCCTCGTCGGTCTTGGTAAAAGCGAGACAGTCAATAGGCAGATTCCTGTAATGCCTGCAAGCCTCAGCCATAAAGTCGTTGTCGCTGCTGGCGCTCAGGAGCAGATGCGTATCGATAGGGATATTGAGTTTATAAACAGGCTTCAGTTCATCCATATATTTTCTGTCTCTCGGGTTCCTCCCTGTGGTATCGATAAACACCATATCCTTCCCCCCATACTTTGTGAGACTTTTCCTGAGACCTTCAGCATCGGAAACCACATCAAGAGGGATACCCATGATCTTTGCATATATCCGGATCTGCTCGACAGCCCCTATCCTGTAAGTGTCAAGGCCGATCATCGCAACGGTTTGTCTGTTTTTAATGGCACGCGCTGCCAGCTTTGCTATGGTCGTTGTTTTGCCCACGCCGGTGGGGCCGATAAGCATAACCACCTTGCCGCCTCCGGCATAGTCGTATATTTTCAAATCCTTTGAGATCGCGGAGACCAGACTGTTCATGTCCGTGGTTTCCCTGCCGGAGAGCCTGAGGGCAAGCTCTTCCCTGATCGCACGCTTTCTGAGATATTGAAAGACCTTTTTTTTCTGCTCAGGGAGGGCCACCTCGAAGCCCGTTTTTTTCATGCCTTCAAGGAGGCTCTTGAGGCTCCCGAGTTCCTGCCTCATGGCAGTAATATCGGCCGCATCCTGCTGCGAAGCTGACCTGGCGCCTTCTGCCGGTACTATGCCTGATATTCCCCTGCCGCCGGCAACAGCTCTGGCGTGTGCAGGCTCTGCAGTGGCTCCTGCATACTGGCTGAAGGAATATCCCGCGCGCTGCTCTGCCCCGAGTTCATAGTCAACAGCGGCAGTCACCTCAACATAGGGCAACAGCCCTTTCAGCTCTTCAGAAGCCAGAATAACCGCGTCACTACCCATCTCCCGTTTGACCAGGACAAGGGCTTCTCCAAAGGTCTTTGCCTTGAATTTCTTAATCTTCATATCTCACCATTCCCAGTGTATATAGTTTTGCAGAAGGAGAAATCTCATTATTGGACAGCACAACCACTGACGGCACGAATTTTTCCATAATCTTCTTCATAAACCGCCTCACATTGCAAGAGCAGACTATGACCGGCTGAGCGCCCCTGAGTTTGTCCCTGTCCATAGCCCTTTCCACGCCTTTGACCAATTTTGTGACAGTGTCCGGGGAAAGCGCACCGCCTCCTTCAACGGACTGAGTGAGGACCCTCTCGAATCTCGGATCAAGGGTGAAAACAGGAAGGCTGCCGTCCTGGGTCTGATACTGCCGCGTTATATACCTGGCAAGAGACTGCCGCACATATTCAATCAGGATCTCAACATCCTTAACAGTCGGAGCATAATCAAGCAGGGTCTCGAGGATCGTTATCATGTCATTGACAGGAACGCGCTCCTTGAGCAGGCCCTGGAGTACTCTCTGGAGTCCGCCGATGGTCAGATGAACAGGGATAAGCTCATCGACCATCTTCGGATAGGTCCTGGTAATATTGTCCAGGAGATTCTGCACCTCTGCTCTGGTGAGCAGCTCCCAGCAGTGCCTTCTTATAATCTCGGTAAGGTGAGTTGCGATAACTGTTGCGGGATCAACCACCATGTAGCCCGCTGTCTGGGCACGTTCCATATCTTTGGATTCCACCCAGTAAGCAGGAAGGCCGAAGGCAGGTTCCTTTGTAGGTATTCCCTCGATCCTCTCAGCGCCGTCGGTAGAGACGGCAAGATAGTATCCGGTCATGACTTCTCCCCTCACTATCTCGACGCCCCTGATAAGCACGCTGTACTCATTTGGTCTGAGCTGAAGGTTGTCCTTGATATGGATCGGAGGAACAACAAAGCCTATCTCTGTTGCAAGCTGACGTCTCATCGCTTTTACCTTTGCGAGCAGTTCTCCCCGTCCTTCCTCCACAAGCGGAATAAGGCCGTAGCCGATCTCAAGGGCAAGGGGATCGAGATCAAGAAACGCCTCGATCTTCGGCTCTTCGGAGGTCTTTTCAACCAGGTCCCCTGCTGTTTCTTCAACAGGTGACTTGTAAATAACATAAGCCAACCCGCCGGAGGCCATTGATATAAGGAGAAACGGCACATGCGGCAACCCCGGCACCAGGCCGAATACAAAGAGGATGCCGGCTGCGGTTGCGAGCGCCTTGGGGTTGACTAACAGCTGTTTGGTGATGTCCTTTCCAAGGTCTGTCTCAGTGCCTGCCCTTGTGACAATCATGCCGGCAGCAGTTGAAACAAGCAGCGCCGGTATTTGCGCTACAAGACCCTCGCCGATAGTGAGGATGGAATAGGTGCTTGCGGCGTCTGCGACAGACATCTTGTGCTGGAGAACTCCGATAAGCAGGCCCCCCAGGATGTTTACAGCAGTGATCATCAGGGCGGCAATCGCGTCGCCTCGCACAAACTTGCTCGCTCCGTCCATGGCCCCGTAGAAGTCTGCCTCCTGCGAAATCATACTCCTTCGCCTCCGGGCCTCTGAGTCGTCGATAAGCCCGGTATTCAGGTCGGCATCGATCGCCATCTGCTTGCCGGGCATAGCGTCAAGGATAAATCTTGCTGCTACTTCCGCGATCCTGCCGGCGCCTTTTGTTATGACCACAAAGTTGATGACTACAAGGATGAGAAAGATAATGAATCCAACTGCATAATTACCGCCGACCACAAAGTTACCAAAGGCCATGATGACATGACCTGCTGCGCCAGAGCCCTCACCGCCCCTGAGCAGAATGAGGCGGGTGGACGCGATATTGAGAGCCAGCCTGAACAGTGTGACCATGAGGAGCATCGGCGGAAAGACTGAAAAATCAAGGGGCTTCTGAACATAGATAGAGGTTATAAGGATCATAATCGATAAGGCTATCGATAGAGTGAGCAGCAGGTCAAGGATCAGCGGATGCAGCGGCAGAAGCATTACGCCGAGGACAGCAACAACCGCTATGGCCACGATGATATCGCTTCTTTTGCGGACCAGGAGCAGAAATCTGTTCATACAGTCCTCCTCAGTCGATAGATATAGGCAAGGATCTTGGCAACGGCCTTATAGAGATCGTGAGTTATGGAGGAGCCGAGTTCAAGCTTGAAAAGCAGGCGCGCGAGGGGCTTATCTTCCACTATCGGAACTGAATTCTGCCTTGCAATCTCCCTGATCCTCTGAGCGACTGCGTTGGCCCCCTTGGCAACCACTGTCGGCGCCTGCATCTTGCCGTCCTCATACTTGAGCGCCACTGCATAGTGCGTTGGGTTCGTTATGACTACTGTGGCCTTTGGCACTTCCTGCATCATACGTGTACGGGCCATCTCGCGCTGAAGACTCCTGATCCTCGACTTGATCATCGGATTCCCTTCAGACTCCTTGAACTCCTCCCTGATCTCCTCCCTGGACATCCTGATTGACCGTTCGAACTGCCACCTTTGAAGGAAATAGTCTATAACCGAAAGCAAAAGAAACCAGAAAAACCCGTAGGCCATGGCCTTCATGAGAAGCGCTGCGGACATCCTGGCAAGAGGCATAAGACTCATTTCCATCAGCCCCGGAAGCGACGGAAGATCTTTCCTGATTACCCAATATACGAGATAGCCGCCCAAAGTGAATTTCACCATACTTTTGAGAAACTCGGTCAGACCGTTCATGGAAAAGAGCTTCTTGACACCGTTTAGGGGGTTGAGCATGTCAAGGTTCAATTTGAGAGGCTTGAGCACAATTCCGCCCTGGGCCACATTGGCGGCAAGGGCAAAAACAAAGGAAACACCAAGAAAGGGCGCGATAAGCAGCATTGCCTCGACCGATGCGGCCTTCAGTACTGTAAAAGGGTCCCTGCCATATTGCAGAGAAAGCAGTCTTCCTGTCATGCTGCCCGCTGAATCCACAAAATGCCGCCCTCCGAAGTATAAAAAAATAAGGACCCCACCGATTGACGCGATGGCGTTGAGATCACGGCTTCGGGCGATCTTTCCGTCTTCCCGCGCCTTCTGGCGCCGTCGCGGAGTGGCCTGCTCTGTGCGTTCTTCAAATTCAGCCATTGCCTGAGGGCCTTTCTGTCATTGCCGCGCCGCAGCGAGGATCCTGAACATCTCGGCACGCATGTCCCCGAACTGGCCTGTAAAAACCTTTACAAATACCGGGACACTGATAAGCATGATCAGAAATCCAAGGGCCAGAAACAGTGGGAAACTCATAAAAAAGATGTTGATCTGGGGGGCAGCCTTATAGAGAAACCCCAGCAGGATATTAATGATAAGCATTCCCAGCATAACAGGAGCGCTGATCTTGAGCGCAATAATGAAGATCTTCGAACCCGAACTGACAGTCTTCAGGATCAGGTCCCTGACATCTATCTGCCCTACAGGCAGCCATTCATAGCTGCGGACAAAGACGGAAATAAGTTCGTGATGAGCATCGACAGCCAGCATGATAAGCATGGCGATAATGCCGTAAAGCCTCGCGACCTCGGTAGACTGGCCTATCTCAGGGTTAAAGACCGTTGCGATCGAAAGACCCATGGAATGACTGATCAACTGGCCCGCCATGTCGACCGCAAAAAAGATGCCCCTGACAGAGGCCCCGAGAATAATGCCGAGAGCTATTTCCCGCATTACCAGGAGCGGCACGGATATATTTGTGAAATCAACCTGCACAACCGGTGAAAGCACAGCTGCAAAGGCAACGGAAAGGCCGATTTTAAACATCGCCGGAAAATTCTTTGATCCGAAAAAAGGGAGCATGCTCATGAAAATACCTGCTCTCAGAAGGACAAGCAGAAATTTATGCATATAGGGGGAAAAGGAGGCTATGTCCTGCATGCAGGCCCTCCTGAGTTGTTCGCGCTCATTTTATATATACCGGTATTTTTTCAAAGAGGTTCATAGTAAAGTTAACAAGCACCCTCGCCATCCATGGCAGGAAAAGGAATATACAGAGAAAGACCGCGACTATCTTGGGCACAAAGGTGAGGGTGAATTCCTGGATCTGCGTTATTGCCTGAAAAAAGCTGATAAGCAGGCCCACTACCAGGCTTACGATAAGCGCAGGCCCTGATGCAAGCAGGATTGTTTTAAAGACCTCTCCTGATATCTCCTTTACGAGTTCTATGGTCACTGGAAGCTCCTTACAATCGTGCCGACGATGAGGTTCCATCCGTCCACAAGCACGAAAAGCAGCAGTTTGAAAGGCAGGGATATCATCACAGGCGGCAGCATCATCATGCCCATCGACAGGAGGATGCTCGACACCACCATGTCTATTATGAGAAACGGGATGAAGATCAGAAACCCGATCTCAAAGGCTGTCTTAAGCTCGCTGATCGCAAAGGCAGGCACCACTACTCTGATGGGAAGGTCCTCGGGTTTCGCAGGCACGCTCTCTTTGGCGAGCTTAAGGAAAAGGGCAATGTCCTTCTCCCTTGTCTGTTTCAGCATAAAGGACTTGACAGGACTTTCCGCGCGCTTAAGCGCCTCGCCCATATTGATCTTCTTGTCCATGTAGGGGTTGATCGATTCTTTCGCAACAATATCGACAGTGGGAGACATGATAAAAAGCGTCAGAAAAAGGGACAGTCCGATAATGACCGGGTTGGGCGGGATCTGTTGTCCACCGATCGCCTGTCTCAGAAAACCCAATATAACCACTATCCTGGTAAAGGACGTAAACATGACCAGCACTGCGGGCAGCAGCGACAGAAAGCTGACCAGAAGGAAAATCGACATCACGGGGTTATTTATGTCAACCGGGTTTGTCATGAAATCTTTTTTCCGGTCCTCTCCGGTTTTCTGACCCTCTCTGTGATGCCCGGCGCTGCCTGCGTTACTACAGCGCTGTCAGGGATCTTCCTGAGGAGCTTCATGTCAGTCGGGGTAACGCCAAGGACAAGAATCTCATCACCGATTCTGAGTGCGGCAATGCCCATCTTTTGACCGAAAGAATGGTATGCGATAGGGCTGATGAAACCTGCGGCCTTCTGCTTTTTCCTGTATAAAAATGAAAAAGCGATGATCAGGAAGATCACAAAAGCAAGGGCTATAACCATCTGCAGTGCCATTTCCGTCACTTGAGCTGCCGTATCCTTTCCACGGGACTTATGATGTCCGTCAGTCTTACGCCGAACTTCTCGTTCACCACGACTACTTCACCTCGCGCAACGAGCTTGTTGTTCACAAGTATTTCCATGGGTTCGCCCGCGAGCTTTTCGAGTTCAACCACCGAGCCCTGCCCCAACTGCAGCAGGTCTTTGATAAGCATCCTTGTCCTGCCTAATTCGACCGACACGTCAAGCGGAATATCGAGCAGGAAGTCGATGTCCTTCTCGCCTCCGGACTTCTTTTCATCTCTCAGTTCGCCGAATTGGGCTGCCTGTGCTTCTGCCTGTTGATCAGCCATGAATCTTCTCCTTTCCGTTCATTTCCCTAACATCCTCGTAATCTTCAATGCCTGCGCCCCTCTGCTGAGGCCGGGGGTGCCTATGAACTTGGGGATGTCTTCGACCCTCACAAGAAGTTCATCGGAGATTGATTTGCCGAGGCTTATAACATTGCCCACCTCAAGATCCATGAGGTCTCTGACCGTAAGCTCGACATGCCCGACTTCGGCAACCACTTTCACTGACGAATCGAGAAGAATGTCCGTCAGCCTGTTTACCCATCTCTGGTCAGCATCCAGCTTCTCTCCCTGAAGACCTGAGGAGAGCTTGTCCTTGATCGGTTCAATCATGGAATATGGAATGCAGAAGAAGATCTTGCCGGTAAATTCTTCGACCTCAATATGTATCTCTATCTTTACCACGACTTCGGTAGGAGTGACGATTGTAACGAACTGAGGGTTCATCTCTGAACCGGTATACTCAGGCGTGACCGGGAGTATTACCTTCCAGGCCTCTGCGAGGTCCGCAAGCGCCATGCCGACCACCTTCCTGATGATCCTCTGCTCGATGAGCGTAAAATACCGTCCCTCTGACTTTACGTACCGCGCTGAGCTCGAACCGAAAAAATACTCGATAAACGCAAAGACCATGGGGGCCTCAAGCACGAAAAGCGCATATCCCTTGAGCGGCTCCATCCTGAACATGTTGATGCTCGAAGGCATGGGTATTGTTTTCATAAACTCGCTGAACTTCATCATCTCAATGCCCTGGATATTTATATCGACAAACTTCATGATTGCAGTTGATATGGAATTTCTGAAAAACCTGACAAACCGCTCGTTGGTCATTTCAAGCCCGGGCATCCTTCCCCGGATGATCCGTTCCTGACTTGCGAGGTCAAATGGCTTTATGCCTCCATCGCCGTCGCTTCTGGTCTCTGTCTCAATGTCCCCTGCCTGTACGCCTCTCAGCAGGGCATCGACTTCATCCTGTGAAAGCACCTTATTCATTGCATTACAAACTCAGTAAAGTAGAGGTTCCTGAAAAGGTCCTTGCCCACAGACTGATTCAGCCTGAGCAGCAGCTCGTCCTTGAGCTGGAGTTTTCCTTCAGGCCCTGCCACGGATTCTGCGGACTTGCTGCTCAGAAGGGTTATGACAGCATCCCGGATGTTCGGCATCTTGTCAGTGACAGCCTGCTGTTGAGTGACATCAGACAGTTCCAGCTGCATTGTTACCTTCAGGTACCTTCCGTGATCAGTAAGGTTCACGACAAAAGGGTCAATAACCACAAGAACGCCTTTTTCCTCGCCCTCACTTTTATGCTCACCACCCTCTTTTTCCGCTTTTTCCGTGCCTCCTGATAACATCTTGTACCCGATAAAGCCTCCTACTCCTCCCAGCACCAGGACAGCGGCAATAATGATGATCAGGATTTTTTTCTTGCCTCCGCCCTTTTTTGCATGCGAAGCGTCACCATCATGCGCCTCTTCATCATGTCTCTCTTCATCCATGGGTATCGACCTCCTTTACATCGTTAACATATATCAAAGATCATGCCACAGCCTATCCCATTGATATTTAATAATTATTATGCAGGTCAGACTCGCAGGCTAACGTCAACTAATTGACTAAAAGATGGATTTTGACCTTTTTTGACTTCAAATGACCATAGGATTTTAATTTCTGCTTAATCACTAACAGCCCCTGTCGGGTTAATTGATACTGGTCCCAAATCAGGGCAGGCGCTCATGGATTACTATTGCTTATGGACGCATTAATAATTGCAATTTGACGAAAAGGCAAACATGGAATACTCTTTGAAAGGACCATATTGGAGGGGGACCACAAAGGCTTTCCTTCTGTTTTATTAATTTCGGGCATTCCTCTTTTTACCGATAGGAAGTGCAAGCCTTCTCAGCCATGCATCTGTGACTGAGAAGGCGGAGCATTGCCGGAGCAATAACTTCCCCCTTAGTAAAGTGAGCGACAGGGATCAGAAATCCAGAGGGCTTTTGGCCTCTTTCACTGTCCTGCCCGGCACACAATGGGTATAGATCATGGTGGTCCTTACGTCGCTGTGGCCCAGAAGGGT
>JAGVHR010000041.1 GCA_020056455.1 Thermodesulfovibrionales bacterium | reverse complement strand
GCTGTACATGATCCACCTTCTTCTTTATCTCCCCACCCCTGCGAATAGGGAGAGATTTCTCTGAGTCTCCTGATGACCGCCGGGAACTCTATAATGAGATTATCAATATCTTCGGGCGCATTTTCCATGCCAAGACTGAAAACAATCGAACCCTGTGCAAGGCCCGACGGAATGCCCATGGAAAGCAGCACCGGAGATGCCTTTAAGGCCTTTGACGAGCATGCAGAGCCGCTTGCAGAAAAGATGCCCTTTGCAGCAAGCAGCAACAACATGGCCTCCCCTTCTATATACTCAACGCAAAAGCTCGCATGCGCCGGGAGCCGGTTATTTCTGTCTCCAGTGAGATAGACCTTCTCGACACCGGCCATGATATCGATTATTTTGTCCCTCAGTGGTCTGAGATATGCCATTCTCTGAGACAGATCAGCCTTTGCGAGTTCGGCAGCCTTACCCATACCGACGATGGCTGGAACATTCTCCGTGCCTGCCCTTCTGCCGGATTCCTGGATACCGCCGTAGATCAAAGGAACAATACGGCTGCCCTGCTTCACATAGAGCGCCCCTGCCCCCTTTGGGCCATAAAACTGATGCGCTGCCATAGTCAAAAGATCGACTCCAAGGTCCATAACATCAACAGGGATGTTGCCTGTTGTGGCAACCGCATCGGTATGGACGGTAATTCCTCTCTCTTTTGCGACACTTACGATTTCCCTGATCGGCTCAATCGTTCCCACTTCGCTGCTCGCATGAGTAACCGATATGAGGGTCGTGTCTTTGGTAATCATCTTTTTTACAGTCGCAGGATCAACAAAACCATTTTTATCGACAGGCAGATAGGTCACGGTAAAGCCGCTCTTTTCCAGAAATCTGGCTGCATTCAGTATTGAATGATGTTCCATTCTCGAAACCAGAACATGTTTGCCCTCGTTCTGTCTCGCAAGGGCAATCCCCCTCAGCGCGAAATTGTTCGCCTCTGCGCCACTCGCTGTAAATATTATTTCAGCCGGCTTTGCATTGACCAGTCCGGCAACCTCTGCGCGAGCAGCCTCAATGGCATTTTTTGCTTTCATTCCCAAGTCATATACACTCAGGGGATTGCCGAACTCCTCCCTGAAATACGGCATCATCGCGTCAAGCACCTCGGGTTTGACGGGGTTTGTTGCGACATGGTCAAAATAGTACTTTTTCATAGTCACTTCGTACCCTTCCTGATATAAAATTTAAAGAACTCCAGGGTTTCCTCTACCCCGAGAAATTCATTTCCCGTTTTGTTGCACCATGCAGGAATATCTTCAAGCGCTCCGTCATAGTCGGTCATGATTTCAAGTATCTGGCCTGCTCCAAGCTCCTTCATCTGCTCTTCAAGCTTCAACAGGTGCATGGGGCACATCATGTAGACAATATCTGTCGTTACATCAGGCTTTACATTCTCAATAAATTTCATATCATTATGCGCTGTTCAGACAGTCTTTGCCCGTCGGCCCTTCTTCGCCTTATTGCCGGTCTGTATGATCTGGTTACCCTTCAGCAGGTCCTCAAGCGTCATGCTATCCAGAAAGCGTTCAATGTTCTCCCCAAGTGACTTCCAGAGCAGATGCGTCACACAGCTGTCTATCCTGATGCAGCCGGCGCTGGGATCAAGGCATGAGGTGATCGCGATCGGCCCCTCAAGCTCCTTGAGGATCTCCCCGATACTGACCTTTTCAGGTCCCCTGGAAAGCATATACCCCCCGCCAGGGCCTTTTCTGCTCCGTATGATTCCTGATTTCCGGAGTTTGTTCAGGATCTGTTCGAGATAGGAAATGGAAACATCCTGTTTTTCCGAAATTTCCCTGATAGTTACCGGACCAACGCTGTGCGCCTTTGCGATCTCGTACATCGCCCTTACACCGTACTGACCCTTTGTAGACAGCCGCAGCATTATCTAAAATATAAAAGTTTAGTATTCCTGTCAAGTATTAAATGGAGAGGCTTTAGCAAAAGTAAAAAAACACAGGGTTTTCATTTCGACCAAAGGGAGAAATCTTATGTTTATCAACACGAAGAGAGATTCCTCGCTTCGCTCGGAATGAGGATATGCCCATTAATGACGATTTCAGTTCTTCAAGTACAGCTTCAACTGTTTTTTGGTGGCGGCGCATTACAGCGGAGATGAAGTCATCTCGTTTTCATGGCCCGTTCGATCTCCCGGTCAGCCTCTTTCTTTTTGATCGTCTCTCGCTTTTCATACTGTTTCTTGCCTTTTGCAAGCCCTATCTCCGTCTTTGCGCGACCGTCCTTGAAATAGATCTTCAGGGGAATAATAGAGTAACCTTTTTGCGCTGCCTCGGCCTGCAGCCGGACAATCTCCTTTTTGTGCAGCAGAAGCTTCCGCGTCCTTACAGGGTCGTGATTCATGATATTGCCGTGGGTGTACGGGCTGATATGGCAGTTCAGGAGATAGACCTCAGAGTCCTTGATAATCACATAGCTGTCCTTGAGGTTGGCCTTGCCGTCACGCAGCGACTTCACCTCGGTCCCGGTCAGGATCATACCTGCCTCAACCGATTCCTCAATGAAATAATCATGATATGCCTTTCTGTTCTGAGCAACAATCTTCATGAAGAATCATAACATAATTGCCAATCACGTAAAAGACGGTCAGAGGGTGAGGTTTTGAAGAATTGCCGGTTTCGAATGCTGCGACAGGATTCACAGACTTCTGCAGGAACCGGCCATTTTCATGGTGCAGGACCCGACCACGGTCCTCCGGGCCATGAAAGGGTCTTATGATGGGGTCTTTATCAGGTCCATGACTTTTCCAACAACCTCTTCTATCTTCACACTGACAGCCTCTCTGGTCGTTCTGTCCTTGATCTCGATAAGTCCATTTTTCAGGTTTTTTTCTCCGATGATCACCTGTGTGGGAATGCCGATGAGATCAGCGTCTTTGAATTTTACGCCTGCCCGCTCTTCACGATCATCCATCAGGACTTCCAGGCGCTCTGCGGCCAGCAGCCGGTAAAGCTGCTCTGCTGTCTCAACTGTCCCCGGGTCATTCATGTTAAGAGGAATAAGTTCCACGTCGAAAGGGGCGATACTCCTGGGCCAGATAATGCCGTCCTTGTCGTGCCTCTGCTCTATTGCAGCGGCAGCGATACGGGCAGGTCCGATGCCGTAGCTACCCATGATCACAGGTCTCTCATCTCCGTGTTCGTCAAGAAAGACAGCCTTTAATGCTGCGGAATACTTTGTGCCGAGCTTGAAGATATTGCCGATCTCGATCACCCGCTCAATCAGGAGTTCTGCGCCGCATTTTACGCATGCATCTCCCTGTTTTGCTATATGGATGTCATGCCATTCCGCGGTAAAATCCTGCTCCGCCTTTATGCCTTTAATATGGTAGTGCTGCCTGTTTGCTCCGCTGACATAGGTCCCCTCTTTCAGGCATGTGTCTGCTATGATCCGGATATTCCTGTGTCCCATCGGCCCGATAAAGCCGGCCTCAACACCAAGGATCTCCTTCACCTCTGCCTTCTGGGCAGGTCTGTGCCGGCCAATCACTATAGACAGTTTTTTCTCATGGACTTCCTGATCGCCACGAACAAGAGCAAGCGCCGGTCCGTTGTCAGACATGACAAGGACACTCTTGATGAAATATTCAGGACCAAGCTTCAGAAACCGCGAAACCTCAGTGATAGTCCTTTTGTCCGGTGTATGGACTTCCTCGCCCGGCAAGCCTATGTCCTGTGTCTTTACAGGAACAGATAGCGCCAGTTCCACGTTTGCCGAATAACCGCATCCGGGACAGACAGCCACCTGGTCTTCGCCGGCAGGACTCGGCGCCATAAACTCATGAGAATATCCGCCACCCATCATACCTGGATCTGATTCCACCTGCATAAACCTGAGACCGCACCGGTTGAAGATCCTGTGGTACGCCTCTGCATGCGCCTGATAATTCCTTTCAAGGCCCTCTTCATCAGCATCAAAACTGTAGCTGTCCTTCATAATGAATTCTCTTGTTCTCAGCACGCCGCTCTTGGGCCGCGCTTCATCTCTGAGTTTTGTCTGTATCTGGTACCAGATCTGGGGAAGGTCCCGGTAGGAGCGTATCTCCTTTGATGCAAGCCATGTCATAATCTCCTCATGTGTCATACCGAGACAGAAATCACGTTCGTTGCGGTCCTTGAGCCTGAACATTTCGCCGCCTATGGTGTCCCAGCGGCCTGTCTGCTGCCATATCTCCGCAGGGTGCAGAATAGGCATGGAAATCTCCTGCGCCCCGATGGACTCCATCTCTTCCTTTAGTATTGCATCTATCCTGTCCAGTACCCTCCAGCCAAGCGGAAGAAATATGTAGAGGCCGGCTGCAAGCTGACGCACGTACCCGGCCCGAAGCATAAGGACATGACTCACAGCCTCTGCATCGGCAGGCGCCTCCCTCAGAGTCGGTATGAACATCTTTGAAAATCGCATATTGCCCTCCGAAAGTGAATAATGGTTGATTAAAAGCCTCGTAACAAGTCCATATACTGCGCTGCGATCTGATTAGACTAAAGTATTACGGACAACGAGTCAAGAAAAGACAACGACAAGGTCTGCTATATTTTTGCGCCGTCGAAGGGACAGTATTTCCAGCCTGGTTCGAGCTTTTTGCCGCATTGTTCACAGACCCTTTCTGTCTGTGAGCCTGCCGTAAGGTCTATTGCCTTCCCATCGACAAAAACACTCTTTACTGAGGAAAGCAATACGAAAATTCTTGCGTTATTGCTGTTGGGGTCAGCTGGAGTCATGAAAAAACCCAGTCTGTCGAGATGAAAACTGTGGGAATAGCCTTCTATCACTTCATTGTCCATAAAGGTAACCCGTATTTTGCGCTCTATTGACTTGCGGTCAGCAGAAGAATTTCCCTGGACCCTTATGTGGGGCCTGCTGATGCCTTCAAAAGACTTCACAAAAAAAATAGCCTTCAGGTCATCGACAAGCACCTCGGACACAGCATCCGCAGCGCCGTCAAGATTCACATGGAACATATTCCTGTTAGGCAGGAAATTGCCTGTTGTTCCCTTGATCAAGGTCCCGTTTTTCTTTTTCGCAACAATTTTTGTCAGCATACTACCTCCTGAAAACCTGTCTCTGTAAAGATTGCCGGCTTCGTAAAAAGTCCATATACTGCATTGCGCTGAAAAACTCGTCACTACAACGTACCTGAAAGTACGCCTCATTCCTCATTTCTGGCGCGCCTTGCCTACGGAGCTTTTTACAAACCCGCCTCATTTTTGCCTTATTACGAGTTTATCAAGATTAGTACATGAAAGATATCAATTCAAGATAATTCTTCCTTTGTGAATCTTTATAAAAAAAAGGCAACATGTTAGAGTATAAATGATTTTTTTATAAGGAGTGATATATCGTGCAAAGAATACCGCTTACACCGGACGGATACAGAAAACTAAAAGATGATCTTGATCGGCTGCTCAAGGTAGAGAGGCCCCGCAATATTCAGGCGATTGCAGAAGCCCGCGCACATGGCGACCTCTCCGAAAATGCCGAATATCATGCGGCAAAGGAACAGCAGTCATTTCTCGAAGGAAAGATCCAGGAGCTGAAGGCAAAAATAGCCATGGCGCAGGTGATCGACCCTGCCACCATTAAGCAGTCGAAAATCGCCTTTGGAGCAAAGGTAAAGGTGCTTGATGTGGCGGCTGACGAGGAATATGTTTTTATTCTGGTCGGCACTGAGGAGGCTGATATCAAACAGTGCAAGATCTCGATCAGCTCTCCGGTTGGCAGGGCGCTCATCGGCAAGGAAATCGGCGATATTGCCACCATCAAGGCCCCGGCCAGAACAATAGATTACGAGATCATAGAGATAAGTTTTGAGTAGATTTTTCAACGCAACGATACAGGAAAACGTCCCTGTCCATGCTAACCATAACCTTCTTACCTTAAGTATTCCTGAAGGCGCTCCGGCACCTCTGCCCGGCCAATTCTTTATGCTTCAGGTAAGCAGAGGCAGCGACCCTTTGCTCAAGAGGGCCTTCAGTATTTTCAGGACGACACAACAGGGTGTTCAGCTTCTCTACCGCATACGCGGCAGAGGAACAGAGATCCTGAGAACTATGAAGGAGGGCGCAGTACTTGAAATGCTCGGCCCGCTGGGCAATTGCTATCCCAACCCGCCCAGAGACAAAATGCCGCTTATTCTTGCCGGCGGCATTGGTATTGCATCGGTATTTCCCCTTATCGAAAAATTTGCCGGAAGATCTATTGTCTTTTACGGAGCGCGCACAAAAGATGATCTTCTTATGAAGGACAAGGCAGAAAAACTTTCCAAAAAACTGTTTATCAGTACAGACGACGGCTCAGCAGGCTCCAGGGGCACAATTGCAGCTGTCCTGTCTTCTTTTCTTGCCGATCCTCATTCCCCAATCCCTGACTGTCACATATACGCCTGCGGTCCTCATCCTCTGCTCAGGGCTGTATCAGAGATCGCAGAACGTCATGGCGTCACCGCCTATGTTTCCATGGAAGAGCATATGGCCTGCGGCATAGGCGCATGCCTTGGCTGTGTAGTAAAAACACGCAGCGGCTACTCCAGTGTCTGCAAAGAAGGCCCGGTTTTCAAGTCAACTGAGATTGTCTGGTGACCATGGATATTGCCGTCAGAATAGGAAGTCTGGAGTTGAAAAACCCTGTCATGACAGCCTCAGGCACCTTCGGCTATGGCGAGGAATATGCCGAATTTATGGACCTGAACAAGCTCGGCGCTGTTGTCGTGAAAGGTCTGTCTCTGACTCCCAAAGAGGGAAACCCTCCTCCGCGCATTGTTGAAACAGCTTCAGGTATGCTCAATGCAATCGGTCTCCAGAACATCGGCATAGAGAGGTTCATACAGGAAAAGATTCCGTTTCTCAGAACATACGATACAAAGGTCATAGTCAATTTTTTCGGCGATTCTGTAGCCGAATATGTCGCAGCAGCAGAGCGGCTCAGTTGTGAAGAAGGTATCCACGGCCTTGAGATGAACATATCCTGTCCTAACAAACAGAAAGGATGGTGCATATTCGGGACCGATCCCAGGGTCGCTGCAGAGGTTGTCTCGGCCGTAAGAAAAGCAACAAGGCTGCCTCTGATCGTCAAACTATCGCCGAACGTAACTGATATAGCTCTCATGGCAAGGGTGGCTGTTGATGCAGGCGCCGACGCATTGTCGGCAATCAATACGCTGACAGGCATGGCAATCGATATCAGGACTAAAAGGCCGAAACTTGCCAACCGGACCGGAGGGCTTTCCGGCCCTGCCATCAAACCTGTGGCGCTGCGCATGATCTATGAGATCTTCAGTGCGGTGAAGGTCCCGATCATCGGAATGGGCGGGATCATGAATGCTGATGACGCTATTGAATTCATTCTCGCCGGCTCTTCAGCCGTAGCAGTCGGCACCGCCAATTTCATCAACCCCCTGGCGGCATCAGAGATTCTCGAAGGCATAACGGCTTATATGAAAACGGAAAAAATCGATAATATCGCTCACCTGACAGGAGTCGCCCATGAAACGTAATCCTCTCATAACGCTTACCACGGATTTTGGACTTGAAGATCCTTTTGCCGGGGTCATGAAAGGAGTAATCCTGAGCATTAACCCTGCTGCAAATATAGTTGATCTGAGCCATGGCATCGAATCGCATAATATCAGAGAAGCGGCTTTTTTCGTGGGGACAAACTATAATTATTTCCCTCATCGCACAGCTCATGTGGTCGTTGTTGATCCAGGGGTCGGTTCACGGAGAAGGCCTATACTTGTTGTTACGGAAAATCACTACTTCATAGGCCCTGACAACGGTGTTTTTTCCTATGTCTATGAGAAAGAAAAGGCCATGCTCAGAGTCTACCATATCACTGCGGACCACTATTTTCTTAAGGCAAAAAGTTCAACCTTTCAGGGCCGGGACCTGTTTGCGCCTGTTGCTGCCTGGCTGACCGGAGGAAAAGACCCCGAAAACTTCGGCACTGCCATCACTGATTACGAGACTATTTATCTGCCCGTGCCGGCCCTCGCTGACAGCAGCGTAACAGGAGAGGTCCTTCATATAGATAAGTTCGGCAATTCCATTTCAAATATCAGCAGGGCTGTGATAGATGACCTGTTGAACACAAACACCGGGGGGACATTGCAGGTATTCCTCGGGAGCAGGGAAGTGCCTCTTCTTGAGTACTATGGGCAATCCTCAGACAAGGGACTTTGTGCAATCATCAACAGCTCGGAATATCTCGAATTGTTTGTCAACCAGGGGAGCGCTGCAAAGGATTTCGCCATATCGAAAGGCGATCCCGTTGCGCTGAAAGTTGGCGGCTGAGGAATTTATCAATAAAGTTCCAGGCTATTTTAGCAGCACATAGAGGGCGCCGAGCCCTCCGTCAACAGGGCGTGCAGTGGCAAAGCCAATTATATATTTTCTATACCGGCCCAGAAGCAGTTCAATGACCGCGTATTTAAGAACAGGGCCGTCAGGCGAACGCAGTCCCCTGCCATGGATTATCTTTATGCAATTAAAGCCTCTTCGTCTTGATTCAATAATAAAATTCTGCAATGCGGTCTCTGCCTCTTCAAGTATATGACCATGCAGATCAAGGTAGTCCTGAACGGCAAATCTGCCGCCATGAAGTTCTTTCAGCACTTCCCTCCGGTACTTCGGATTTACCCATTCAACGTATTCCTGGGTATCGGCCAACCGGACAGGCTTCCTGCCCTGTACAATCTGTTCAAGTTCAAGCATTGTATCGTCAGGTCCAGGACCACTTTTTCGAGGGGGTGATTTTTTGCCCCTGCGTATGCTGATATTCCTGAACTCGCGGATCTCGCGGACCTCTTTCATCGCAGCCTTAAAAAGATCATCATCGCTCTCCGGTTCAGGACTGGCTTGTCTGGTGGAAGGGGGCTTTTGCTCGGGTTCTTCAGAAACCTTCAGCAAGTCCCCGAGTTTACGGAAAGGCTGATGAGAAAACAGTTCCGGCATCTGTTTCTTTCTTTGCATGCTGCCCTCCTCTCCTGCCTGCTATTAATCAGTTCATAAGTTTCCGGACAGTTAAAAAATCCCTCCTAACCTCCCTTTGCCAAAGGGAGGAACAATTCCCCTCTTTGGCAAAGAGGG
>JAGVHR010000076.1 GCA_020056455.1 Thermodesulfovibrionales bacterium | reverse complement strand
GGGGCCGGTGGTATGCCGATAAGCTCGAAGTTTCCAAGAAGTTTATTGTCGGATGCCATTTCTCGTTCGCCCTGACATATTTTTATGGAAACAGCAGGCTGATTGTCTGTGGCTGTCGAGAAAATCTGGCTTTTTTTGGTTGGAATCGTGGTGTTTCTCTCAATGATCTTTGTAAAGATGCCGCCGAGGGTTTCGATGCCGAGGGAAAGCGGGGTAACATCGAGAAGAAGCACTTCCTTGACATCACCTTTGAGCACTGCTGCCTGGATAGCGGCGCCGACCGCTACGACCTCATCCGGGTTTACAGTACGGTTCGGCTCCTTGCCGAAAAAGCTCTGCACGGTTGTCTGTACCTTAGGTGTCCGCGTCTGGCCGCCAACGAGCAGCACCTCATCGATATTGCCGGTAGACAAACCGGCATCTGAAAGCGCATTTTTGCATGGACCGATCGTATTTTCATAGAGATCGGCAGTGAGCTGCTCGAACTTGGCCCTTGAGATCTTCATGAGCAGGTGTTTAGGTCCTGATGCATCGGCGGTTACGAAAGGCAGATTAATCTCAGTTTCCGTTGCAGTGGAAACCTCGATTTTGGCGCGTTCAGCCGCCTCCTTCAGTCTCTGCAGCGCCATCTTGTCGTTTTTCAGGTCAATTCCCTGGTCTTTTCTGAATTCGTCAACAAGCCAGTCTATGATTCTCAAGTCAAAGTCATCGCCTCCGAGATAGGTGTCGCCGTTGGTTGACTTGACTTCAATGACGCCTTCGCCGATTTCAAGAATGGATATATCAAAGGTCCCGCCTCCCAAGTCATAGACAGCTATTTTTTCTTCTTTTTTCTTGTCCATCCCGTATGCAAGAGCCGCTGCTGTCGGCTCGTTAATGATCCTGAGAACATTGAGGCCTGCGATTCTTCCAGCGTCCTTGGTTGCCTGTCTCTGACTGTCGTCGAAGTAGGCAGGAACTGTGATGACAGCCTCAGTAACCTTTTCTCCGAGATAATCTTCAGCCGCCTGCTTCAATTTCTGAAGGATCATGGCAGAGATTTCCGGAGGAGAATAGACCTTGCCGGAGATCTCAACATGCGCGTCGCTGTTTGCAGCCTCAACGATCTTGTACGGCAATCTCTTTTTTGCATGATCAACCTCAGGGGTGCGGAACTTCCTTCCCATGAGTCTCTTTATTGAGAATATGGTATTTTCAGGATTTGTTATGGCCTGCCGCTTTGCTATCTGGCCTACCAGTCGTTCTCCCTTGTCTGTAATGGCGACAATCGAAGGTGTGGTCCGTGTGCCTTCCTGGTTCGGTATTACAACGGGCTCACCTCCCTGAACGACCGCTACGCATGAATTTGTTGTTCCCAGATCAATGCCTATTGCTTTTCCCATACTATGCTTCCTCCTCTAATGTATCCTTAATAGTTATTTCTACTGCATCAGGGTCTTTGTCTTCTCTTTTTTGCGCTTTAACTGAAACCGCGACAAGCGAAGGCCTGAGCACCTTCTCCCGGAACCTGTACCCTGTCCGGAATTCCTCTGCAACCATTTTTTCGTTCATATCGCTACGCTCCACCTGTGACATGGCATGATGCACAGCAGGGTCAAAGGCCATGCCCTGGGCCGCAATGCGGGTCAATCCGAACTTTTCAAGAGTTCTCTGAAGCTCTCTCAGCGACATTTCAACTCCCTGGACCAGGCCGCTGTTCAATTCCCCGGTCGCATGCTTAAGCGCGAGTTCGAGATTGTCAATTGCCGGAAGAAGCTCATAGAGCAGAGTCTCGTTGCCGTATTTGACCAGTTCTTCCTTGTCCCTGTTGGCCCGCTTCCGGTAGTTCTCAAAGTCAGCATAGAGCCTGAGGTATTTGTTATTCTGCTCTTCCACTTCCGGTCTTCCGGAAGATTCAGAAGGCGCCACACCTTCCTCTTCATTATTTACGACTTCTATGTCGTCTTCTCCAAAGACCTGATTTTTGAATTCTTTTTCGTCCAAAGTACACCTTCCTATCGGTTAAATGAAAGTATTTCAGTCATGAACTTCGCAGTCGTATCAACAAGCATGATCGCCTCCGAATAGTTCATGCGTGTGGGCCCTATAACGCCTATAACGCCTATGGGCCTGTTGCCTTCTCTATACGTAGCCGCCACAAGGCTGAACTGTTTAAGCTCGTCAAGCGGATTTTCAGAGCCGATAAATATCTGAGTGCCTTCCGTGTCCGAGATGTTCTCAAGAAGCCTGAGGATTATATGCTTGTCTTCGAGAGTCCTGAGCAGGTCGCGTATTCTGCCTATGTCGCAAAAATCAGGCAGATTGACGACCCCGGAGAGGCCGGATATGAAGATATCGCTGTCTGAAATGGAGAATATGTCCCTGCAAAGGTTTATCGCCTCACTGATGAGAGTGTCGCAGAGTACCCGCTCGTTGGCTATCTCCGAGATGATGGCCTTCCGCGTCTCTTCAAGGGTGTTTCCGACAAACCTGTTATTAATATAGTCTGAGAGTCTGTTGAGATCGCTGCGAGACATTTCATGTTCAACGGCAATGATCCTGTTTCTGATGATCGCCTCATCAGTGAAGAGAATAACAGCTATCTGGTTCTTCCTGTAAGGGACAAGCTCTATTCTCATCAGTGTGGTCCTGTTG
>JAGVHR010000232.1 GCA_020056455.1 Thermodesulfovibrionales bacterium | reverse complement strand
CGTTCGACTTGCATGTGTTAGGCACGCCGCCAGCGTTCGTTCTGAGCCAGGATCAAACTCTCATTTGATTCCTGTTTCTTAAAACTCATTAAATCAACGGTACGCTACGCACCTTTTTCAGTTCTCAAAGAGCGAGTGGATATCATAGACAAATCTTTTTACTTTTGTCAAGGGGACTGACTGAGAATTTTACTACAGCTCATTGCTTCAGTCTTTACTGCATTTCCCGTATAATATCGGTGTTATTAAAGCAGATTTGAAAAGAAAAGTAAACACGGTATCACTTCCTTTATTATGTGGCAGGAGGCTTTGCGCGCCGGGAACGTTCAGAGTATTCATCCACGCTCTCATATTATGGGATTTGTGAGATTGGAGATAAATATGGAATTCAGCATCATCAATAATAACGGACAACAGCGCAGGGCAAGTATTTGCACGAGCAGAGGTCACATTAATACACCTGCGTTTATGCCGGTAGGCACGCTCGGCACAGTAAAGGCCATGTCGCCTGAAGAGTTAAGAGAAATCGGCGCTGAGATAATCCTCGGCAACACTTATCACCTCTATCTACGGCCTGGAATTGAGGTGATTTCCGCTCTCGAAGGACTGCACAGCTTCATGAACTGGGACATGCCCATCCTTACTGACAGCGGCGGATTTCAGGTCTTCAGCCTTGCGCCATTTCGGAAAATCGGGGAGCATGGCGTACAATTCAGATCTCACATCGACGGATCAGTGCATTTTATCGGTCCTGCGGAAGCGATGAAGATTCAGGGAGTCCTCGGCTCTGATATTGCCATGGCCTTTGACGAGTGCATCCCATATCCTGCTTCATATGAATACGCGGAAAAATCCACAGAGATGACCACCCGGTGGGCTCGAGAATGCAGGAAGCTGCAAAATTATGGCCAGGCCCTTTTCGGGATCATTCAGGGAGGGATGTATAAGGACCTAAGGAAAAGAAGCCTCGAAGATCTGCTGTTTATAGGCTTTGACGGTTACGCGGTAGGGGGTTTAAGCGTTGGCGAACCCAAGGAGCAAATGCATGAAATGATCTCATTTTGCGCATCACTTCTGCCGGCAGACAAACCCAGATATCTTATGGGGATCGGCGATATAGGTGACATGCTTGTAGCCGTTGACGCCGGCTTTGACATGTTTGACTGCGTCATGCCGACACGAAATGCCAGGAATGGCACCCTCTTTACCAGCCAGGGCAGGATCAGCATCAAACGTGAGGAGTTCAAGTTCGATAAAGGCCCGCTTGACCCGGATTGCGGCTGCTATACCTGCCGAAACTATTCAAGAGGCTACCTGCGGCATCTTTTCTTGTCCCGGGAAATCCTCTCGATGCGGCTCAATACACTGCATAACCTGTTTTTTTATCAGGACTTCTTCAGGAAAATGCGTGACGCTATCGTGGAAAACCGATTCAGAGCTTTCAGAGAACAGTGGGAACGTGTCTTCGACATCCGTCCGTGATGAAGAAGCGCAGCCAACCAACGAAGTGAGGAATCTTTTATCATCAATAACTTATAAGACCTCTCACTTTGTTCGAGGTAACAGATTGAGGACTTTTGCAAGAGCCTCCATATTATTTATACGCAGTCCCTAAGCTCAACTGAAATTTATACCAACCAGAAAAAATACCGGCCTGAGTAATCCTTGTTATGACCTTTGTCATAGCATTTCCGCCCTATTTGTAGGAAGATATATACATCTAAAAAGGAGGACAACATGGAAATTCTTGACCTTAAAAAACTCATCAAGTTCTACCCTGACAAGATCGGCAGGGAAATGCTCTCAGACAAGCCCGAAATGAGGGTCGCGCTTATGTGCCTTGAGCCTGGGCAGGAACTGAAACCCCACAAGGCTCCGCTGCGGCTCATGATGTATTGCGTTGAAGGTAAGGGAACATTTATTATAGGCGAAGAAGAAGTTGAGGCTGACGAAAAGACCTGCCTTCTCTGTGATCCTTTGATCCCGCATGGGTTCAAGGCCGACAAGAACAGCAGGCTCGTAGTTATGGCGGTGGTAACACCTGTCGATTAACAATACTTAACAAGGAGGCTGCAATGTATTTAGTAAACGTCAATTTGGATTGCTGCACCGGCTGTGGAGAGTGCGTTAATATCTGTCCTGTTCAGGTTTATCAGATGGGCGCAAACGGCAAAACCGACCCTTTCCAGGCAGGTGAGTGCGTTGGATGCATGAGCTGCGTTGAAGTGTGTCCTGACAAGTGCATCGAAATCAGAGAAATGTAACGTTGAGCAAAATAAGGGGAAGGGTTTCCTTCCCCCTTATTCAACAAGGGCTTACTGATTTCAACCCCGTATCCATTGTCTACACCATGAAACCAAACCGTCCCGGTTCCGAAAAAAGTCCGTATCTGTTACAGCATGGGCACAATACGGTTGACTGGACGCACTGAGGAACTGAGGCTTTTGGAAAGGCTGAAAAAGCAACTTATCCGGACCCAATAACCATGGAAGACATCTCTCTGCACGTACTCGATATTGCTGAAAATTCTCTTGCGTCCGGGGCAACGCTCATAACGATCAGCATTGCCGAAAAGACAGAGGAAGACAGCTTTATTGTATCCATTGAAGACAACGGCACAGGCATGCCGGAGGAATTCGTAAAGAATGTCCTCGACCCTTTCTGCACTACCCGAACTACCCGAAAAGCAGGCCTGGGACTGTCTCTTCTTGCCCAGTCAGCAAGGGAAACGGGCGGAGATATAACAGTCCGGTCTGTCACGGGAAAGGGCACACTTGTCAGGGCTGTCTTCCATCCGAGTCATATAGACATGAAGCCGAACGGTAATATACCTGCTACCATCATTACCCTTATTACGGGCAATCCACAGGTTGATTTTATATTCACCTGTTCAAAAAACAACAGGGCCTACACGTTAGATACTAAGCTGCTCAGGCAGGCTCTGGAAGATGTGCCCATAAATACGATGGACGTTCTGTCCGCAATAAAAAACGATCTGATCGAGGCGCTCCATGATATCAGCCTTTAGAGACAAAATTGACGGCTTCGTAAAAAGTCCGTATGCTGCGTTGCGCTTCAAAACTCCCTTCGACTCGCTCAGGGCAGGCACTTCGACTGTCATGATGAGCCTGTCGAATCATGCGCGCCTTGCCTCCGGAGCTTTTTACTAACCCGTCTCATTTTCGACTTTTTACAAGTCTGTCAAAATTACCAGGACGAAAAAAGCCTGCTCATATTCCTAAGCTCCTTTCCCGGTCTGTCTGCGATTTCAAAGGCTGCATCATGCCAGGTCTTAACTTGCAGTTCTCCAGCGTGCTCAGTGACCTTTACGGCTCCGTCCTGGTCTGTCCTGAGTATCTTTTTCCCTGACAAGGCCTCAAGCATCTCCTGGGCCGGATGGCCGAAAGAATTGTCTTTGCCCACAGATATCACAGCTATTGAAGGAGAAACCTCAAAAAGAAACCCCTGATGAGCAGAAGATCTGCCGCCATGGTGAGGCACTTTGAGGACATCACATTTAAGCCACTTCCCGGCATTGGCTATGTCTTCCTCTGCTTCGTCCTCGATGTCAGCGGCAAAGAGTATTGATCGCTTTTCCCCCCGGACCTTCAGCACCAGAGATCTGTTATTGTCCTCCTGAGAGGGATTGTCGCCGAAAGTATAAAAATCATCGTACGGATGGAGGACCGTTATTGCGTATCCGCCTGCATTGATAACGTCTCCGCGCTCAAGCGTTTTGCGCGGTATTGCAAACTCCTCATCATATGCGACAGCGCCATTGTCCCAGACCTCCCGGACGTTTATATGCCGCACAATGCGGTCCAGCCCGCCACAGTGGTCTAAATCGCCGTGGGTCAGCGCCAGAGCGTCAATGTCCCTTCTGCCGAGATATTTCAAATACTGCACAGTCTCATGACCGGTCGGTCCGGTATCGACAACAATCGTTTTTCCGTCAGGCAGTTCCAGCACTGCTGAATCTCCCTGGCCCACATCAAGAAATGTAACGCTGAATTCCTTTGGAGAAAAAAAGACCGGCACAATATATACTGCATATACTGCCAAAGGTAAAAACGTCACAAGCAGCAGTCTCTTTCTTCCTGAGACAAAATAAAGAAGGCAGCCTGCATAAAAAAGCAGCACAAGCACCGGGGGAAAGGCCGGCACCCTGATATCTGCAAAAGGGACCCTGGCCAGCATCTTCACGAGCCAAAGCGAAAAGTCCGTTGTCAGGCCCGTAAGAGGTGCAAAGATGTAATACCCGGTCAGAAGATAGGCAAATGACGATATCAGCGCAAAGGGTATGACCAGAAAGCCTATCAGAGGCGCTACAAGCAGGTTCGTCAGTGGAGATATGAGAGAAGTGTAATGGAAATGATATGCAACAAGAGGGGCTGTGCCGAGCGTTGCTGCAAGAGTGAGCTTGAGCGAATTCCTTATAAATTCCACAATCCTGTTCTTTCTTTTTTCAACACCCTCTTTTTCGCCTTTCTTCTCAAGGGCAAACCCTATGAAGAGCACCGCGATAAAGGAAAGCTGAAATGAAAGAGCAAGGACAACACCAGGATCCCATAGCAGAAGGATAAAGGCGGCAAGCAGCACTGTATTGAGCCAGGCCCCTTTTCTGTTAATGAGGAGACCCGCAAGGAAAAGGCCCACCATCAGAAAAGACCTCACAGCAGGTATGCTTCCCCCTGATATGCCCAGATAGAGCATCATAAGCGGAAGGCAGAGTACAGCCGCAGCCTGGGAGGGGGTCATATAGAGCGTCAGCCTCTGTAAATAAACAAGGGGCAGCCTATTGATGAGAAAGACAAACGTCGTAAAAATGACAACAGAAAAGAGCCCGAAGTGGGTCCCGGAAATGCTCAGGATATGGGCAAGCCCTGTAATGTTAAAGGCATTTTTCAGGTTCTCGTCAAGGTGTGTATCTCCTATGGTTATGGCCGAGATAAAATCAGCAGAATCACGACTGAAATGCCCTCTGTTATAATCCCTCAGGGCATTGCGATACCGGTCAAACCCATCTCCAAAAACCCCTGTTGCGTCTGCCTGTCCCTGCACTTCAAGCAGTTGCGCATAGACATAAACCCTGGAAGTATTTCCCGGATTCAGCCGCAATCTGTCATGGCCGGTCCTGACAAGGAGCTCATATTCGTCATCAGGGTCAAAGGGGACATCAGCCTTCAGCCTGATCTCCTCATCTTCCAGTCCGGCAATCTCCTCACCTGTCTCTTCATCAACTGCCTTATCGACCTTGAATATGAAAATATCATGGCCTGCGGGCAACGGGCCTCCCTTTTGAAGAAAGCTCCCGGACACCTGCACTTTTCTGTCCCATGGCAGCATGGTTTCATTGGCAACCGGGCCTCGGCACCAGGCATAGAAAAATCCGCAGACAATGACAAACACCCAGATACCCAGTTTTGATCTTATGAGATATGCTGCGGCTGCACCGAAAAGGATGATACTGCAGAAAGGGAAAAAACGGGAACTAAAAAAAAGTACGGAGCCGGCAAGGAAACTCAGGAAGAGAGGCATCAGGACATCTTTTCTTGTATTACCTTTGCTATGTCCTTGCCGAGCGCGGCGATCATCTTCAATTGCTCGCCTTCGAGCATGACCCGGATCTTCGGTTCTGTTCCGGAAGGCCTGACAAGCACCCTCCCCTTGCCGGCAAGTCTTTCCTCGGCATTCTTCACAGCCTGCCCGATCTCAGGAATGGAGCGATAGTCCAGCTTCCTGTCCACCTCAACATTGATCAGCACCTGGGGGAAGAGCTTGATCTGTGAAGCGAGTTTAGACAGCGGCAGGTCCCTTGTTTTCATGAGATCAAGCACCTGGACTGCTGTAATAGGCCCATCGCCTGTTGTATTGTGATCAAGAAAAATGACATGGCCTGATTGTTCGCCGCCAAGGTTATATTTCCCGCCAAGCATCTCTTCAACAACATAACGATCGCCGACCCTGGTACGAAGCATAGCGATACCGTGCTTCTTCAGGGAAAGCTCAAGGCCGATATTGCTCATCACTGTTGATACAACCGTATTTCTATTGAGCCGGCCGGCTGCGTTCATCTCGAGCGCGCACATCCCCATGATCCGGTCGCCGTCGACTATTTTTCCCTTTTCGTCGCAAAGAAGCACCCTGTCGGCATCGCCGTCATGCGCTATGCCTATGTCAGCCTTGTGCCTGGTCACTGTCTTCACAAGCTCTTCCATATGGAGCGATCCGCATTGTTCATTGATGTTTATGCCGTTAGGCGTATCATGGATTGAGATCACGTCAGCGCCAAGCTCTCTGAGCAGCCATGGGGTCGTTTTATAGGCAGAACCGTTTGCACAGTCAACAACTACCTTTATACCTTCCAGACTGATGCCTTTCTTCAGTGTTGACTTGATGTATTCGATATACCTGCCGGTGGCATCATCCAGCCTGAAGGCCTTGCCCACATGTTCACCCTTTGCTCTGTACCGTTCAAGGGAATCGTCCCTGACCAGCGCCTCTATTTTTACTTCAACAGCGTCAGGGAGCTTAAACCCGTCATAAGAAAAAAACTTTATGCCGTTATCGTAGAAAGGGTTGTGAGATGCAGAGATGACAACGCCTGCATCGATCCTCAGGGCCCGCGTCAGAAATGCTATGCCCGGCGTAGGAAGCGGGCCTACAAGGGTAACATTCATGCCCATGGAACAGATGCCTGAGGTAAGGGCGCTTTCGATCATATAGCCGGAAAGCCTTGTGTCCTTGCCGATTAGCACCATATTTCTGCCGTGGTGCTCCTTCTTAAGCACAATGGCTGCCGCCATACCAACGCGAAGGGCAACTTCCGGGGTTATGGGATAGCGGTTGACCTTGCCCCGTATGCCGTCTGTCCCGAACAGCTTCATTTTTTCCCTTCAGTCAGTAATATTTTTACCTTCACACGGGTTGCCTCTGCCTTGATATTCAAGCCCGAGATATCGAGATCAAGCTCCTCAGTCACGGTCCTGTTTATCCCTGTCACATCAAAAGGCTCTGTTTTCAGGGAATTGACTTTTCTAATGTCTGATTTCAGACCCTTTATCAGCACGACTTTAGGCTCGATCAAAACCGTGGATATCACACCGCCCTCAGGAGCACCAAGCAGCTGGGCCTGAACACGTACGGTCTTTGACATTATTTCCTCAAGCCTGATCTTGAGGGAGGCAGGCGAAACAGTCATCACAGTCATGGCAAAGGGCAGTCTCACGTCATCCTTATTGACAGGGTATAAGCTCTCACCCTGGGCCGCTCTGCCCAGATCGAGAAAAACCCTGATATCAGATGCGCTCAGGTTCTTCATGAAGCGTTCCTGACCCCTTACAGTAAGCGTAACAGTCTTTGAGCTGATGCTCTGAACGCCAAGCTCAGAGGGGATATTCTTAAGCTCTACCGGGACTTCAAGAGATATCTCCGACTGCCCCTGGGAAGTGACAAAAAACCAGAGGAAGACCGCTATCAGCAGGGCCGATACTTTAAGCCCCAGGTTCTCAGTAAAAATGCTCTTCACTTCTTGCCTTTCCTGTCGGCAAATATATCGGTCAGTCTGTCGCGCAGCGAGCCCATATCCAGCCTGCCTTCGATCCTGCCGTCAACCACCAGGGACAAATGTCCGGTCTCCTCTGAAACAATGACAGCCACAGCATCCGTCTCCTCGGTAAGCCCAATGCCTGCCCTGTGCCTGGTGCCAAAGGATTTACTCACTTCTGCGCTGAGCGTAATAGGCAGGAAACATCCTGCAGCCGCAATCCTGTTGCCCTTGATGATAACTGCTCCGTCATGAATAGGGGAGGTGGGGTGAAAAATACTGACAAGAAGCTCCCGTGAGACCTTGGCATCAAGCTGGGTCCCGACCTCGATAAAGTCCTTGAGGGTGGTTTCACGTTGGAGGACAATAAGGGCGCCTATCTTTCTGTTTGCAAGAGAAACAGCAGCCCTTACAATTTCTTCATGCGACCGCAACTCCTCGGCAGTAGTCAAAGTCGTAAAGAACTGTGCCTCACCCATATGAGCCAGCGCCTTTCTGATCTCAGGCTGGAACAGGACAATAATGGCAAGTACAATCTGCGCCCAGAAGCTCCGGACAAGCCAGTCTATGGTAAAGAGTTCGAGATGCCGGGAGGCAAGAGACGCCGCAAGCAGAATCCCCAAACCTATCAGCATCTGAACTGCTTTTGTGCCTTTGATGATCAGCAGAAGGCGATAAAGTATCAGCGACATGACGACGATGTCAAGAATATCAAGGACCCATCTGTGCTGTTTAAGGATTTCGAGCATTGAGGCAATATTATATATCAAGCGTTCCACAAAATTATAGAACGTCCCTGATGCGTTCAGCGCCGATTGACAAAATGGAACATCATGGATAAGCTAACACTACAGCGAACCTTTCTGCCGGCTATATATATTGAGAAGACGCCGAAATCCCCGCTTTATCAAGGGGGAATAAATCCAAAGGATTCGCTGCAGTACTAATTGTCAACCCAAATACCAGGAGGATTATTCATGAAAAGAGGTTTTATTGCTGTAATGCTGCTGTCTGCATGCCTGCTCATTTCAGGACTCGCACATGCCTATGATTTTTCCGCTGATATGGTCATGACTGCGGAAGGTCAAAAAATGAGCGGAAGGATATTTTCCAAAGGCGACAGGTTCCGCATGGAGATGAATGCCCAGGGACAGCAGATGATTATGATTACGCGGATGGATAAAAAAGTGGCATGGAGCGTAATGCCGGACCAGAAAATGTATATGGAAATGCCTATTGACCCCAAAAGCTCTCCCAAAACAGAGATCAAAGGAGAGATGGAGAGAAAACAGCTCGGCACAGAGACTGTCAACGGTCATCCCACAAAGAAGTATCTGGTGACCTATAAAGAAGGGACGCAGACCCTCCAGGCCTACCAGTGGATGGCTACGGATATAAACTTCCCGGTAAAAACAGCCGACCTTAATAATAAATGGGTGCAGGAATATAAAAATATCAAAATGAGCGCTCAGTCTGACAACCTCTTCGAGATTCCAGCCGGTTACAAAAAGATGCAGATGCCCGCAATGCCCGGCGGAATGAATGCGAGATAAGAAGAAATCGGCTTCTCCTGCTCTCATGCCTGTAAATTTGACAAGGCAAGCTGAAATAAGGTATTTTAATAGTCTGCCGCGGGGTGGAGCAGCCTGGTAGCTCGTCGGGCTCATAACCCGAAGGTCAGAGGTTCAAATCCTCTCCCCGCCACCAATTAAAATCAAGGGTCTGCAGAAATGCAGGCCTTTTTTATTGGATTTAAGCCGTTCTATAAGCATACGTCCTCTTTTTGCCTGAAAAGGTCTTCCTGTTTTATGGTGCCCCCTTTTTTGAATAGGGTTTTCCCCGTGTGCCGATATTCTCATCAAGTTTAAGGAATCAATTGTTTCCTCAAAGAGACATAGGCATGCCGCGGGGCTGGGTGTATACAGTCCCCTGCAAATCATTGTATGATGAAGCTGATAATTCCATGAGGGTGTGAATATGCTTTTCAGGGTCCTGAGGAAAGAGGCGGTGGCCGACTTGTTTGGTCTTCTTGCCGAAAGCAATCGCATGGTCGCTCCGGTGCAGAGTGGCCTTGACTGCCTTGGCAGTCCGTTATATGCATTTAAAGAAGTTACGGATTATTATGAAATCAGCCTCACATATACCACCACAAAGATCCCTGCAAAAAAGTTTTTCATGCCCTTCAGGGAGACCATGGCTACCTTCATAGTTGCCGGCAAGGACTGGACAAAAAAGATTGACCTGAATATTGACAGGCCTTTCGTTGTCTTCGGCATGCATGCGTGCGATATCAATGCCCTGAACAAACTCGACAAGGTACTTCTCGGGAACTTCTATCCAATGCCTTATTATGCGGCAAAGCGTAAGAACATGTTCATCGTCGGCATTGACTGTGTACCGCAGCCTTACTGCTTCTGCAGGTCCATGGGCGCCGATACGGCGCTTCATGGCTTTGACATCTTTCTTACAGATCTCGGAGATCATTATTTTGTAGAGATCCTTTCGGACGCGGCCTTTAACTTCCTCAGGCAGCTTTCAGTCTCTGAGCCGGCCGAAAGCGATCACGCGCTCTATGTGAAAACCGTTTCAGCAAAGAACAATAAATTTTCTGTCCGTGTGGATACAACAGACCTTACCAAGATACTGGATATGGAGTTCCAGTCCGAGGTCTGGGAAAAATGGGGCAAACAGTGTCTGTCCTGCGGTACCTGCGCCAATGTATGCCCCACTTGTTACTGCTATGGAGTTGATGAGTCTGTCGGTCTGGACCTCTCGCGGGCCACAAAGACCAAACTTCTCTATTCCTGCAACCTCATTGACTTCGCTGAGATAGCCGGAGGGCATAATTTCAGGCCCGAGAGCCATTCGCGACTGAAATATCGCTACTATCACAAACACAGGGGATTTGTAGAGGCCTACGAAGAGGCCCTCTGCGTGGGATGCGGCAGGTGCGGGGAGGCCTGTCTTGCAGGCATTACTGTGCCTGAGGTTATCGCAAGCGTAAGGGACCAGGAGAGCTGACATGCCCGATGGAACCAACTTTACTGATGTCATGGCGGACCGGCAAGGATGTTATCACCGCAAGAGCGACCTCAGCGCCTTTGAGCATACCTGCAAAGGTGAGCTTACATCAATCCACAGGCTTACAAACCTTGAAAACCTCTTCAGAATCCGGCTCCTTGATCCGGAAGACCGAAAGAGGTTTACCTTCCAGCCCGGCCAGTTCGTAATCCTTGAGTTGCCGGGCATAGGCGAGGCTCCTTTCTCCATCTCCTCACCATCATCAGGACATGGAGACCTTGAACTTTGCATACGCAGGGTCGGCACCCTGACCAATTTCCTGTTCAGACTTGAACGCGGCACACATGTCGGCATACGCGGCCCTTTTGGGACAGGATTTCCCATGGAACAGATGCACGGAGAAAATATCCTGTTGATCGCCGGAGGGCTCGGTCTTGCGCCTCTGAGATCTCCAATTGCCTATGTTCAGGAAAACAGGAACCTTTTCAGAAATGTCGACATCATTTATGGCGCAAAGCATCCCTCACAACTGCTTTTCACCTACCAGTATGATATGTGGCGGGCAGATGACGTAAACCTCCATATTATTGTCGAAAAAGACGATCCATCCTGGAAAGGGCCTGTCGGCATGATAACTAAAGTACTCCAGGAGATTTTCGCTCATAGAGACGCAGACTATTTTCAGAAGACCTACGCCATCGTCTGCGGGCCTTCTGTCATGTTCAAGTTCGTCTGCGCCATGCTGAATGAGCGCAACATCCCGATGCAAAAGATGTTCGTCTCTCTTGAGCGGAGGATGCATTGCGGCATGGCCAAGTGCTGCCGGTGCAATATAGGATCAACTTATATCTGCCTCAAAGGACCGGTTTTTGATTACTGGTCAGTGATGAATCTGAAGGAGGCCATTTAATGGACAGTTCTGTTGGGCGCCTGAAAACCTATCTTGGAGTTCCTATCTCAAAGCCTAAGGTCGCCTTCTTTGAGCTTACGTCCTGCGAGGGTTGTCAGCTGCAGATCTTAAACAATGAGGCAACACTCCTCGAATTTCTGTCCCTGATACAGATCGTCAATTTCCGCGAAGCCATGTCCGAAAGATCCGATGACTATGAAATCGCCTTTGTTGAAGGGAGCGTCACGAGAAGCGACGAGGTTGACAGACTCCTGAAGATACGGAGGAATGCTAAAACCCTCATTGCCCTGGGGTCGTGCGCCTGCTTTGGCGGCGTCAACCAGCTTAAAAACCGGCTTGATCCCTATTGGGTCAGTAAAGAGGTTTACGGGAATTCGTCTGTCGAAACTAACAACAAGGCCAAACCTCTTGAAGCTTTCGTTCAGATTGACCTGATGATCTATGGCTGTCCTGTCAGGAAGGAAGAAGTCGAGAAGATCGTGACAAATCTTGTCATCGGCAAAGAAATACATCACTTGAAATATCCTGTATGCATGGAATGCAAGGCAAATGAAAATATCTGTCTTTTTGACGTCGGCGAACCATGCCTCGGACCTATCACCCGGGCCGGTTGCGACTCCTGGTGTCCGAATAGCAGGGCCGGCTGCTGGGGCTGCCGAGGCCCTGCTGACGCAGCCAATGTGGATGAAATGAAAAAAATTATGGCTGAAAAAGGATTCGATGAGAATATCCTCATCGACCGCCTTGAGTGCTTTGGCGGGTTTGCGCCGTATATCGAGGAATTGCGAAAAGGTTTGCCTGATGAAGCTTGACTGTAATGTTGATGTGCGGCATCTGACCCGTGTCGAAGGGCACGGCAACATCAGGATAAGGATTGAGGATGGAAGACTTGAGGAGGCGCGATGGGAAGTTGTTGAGACCCCGCGCTTTTTCGAGGCATTCCTTGTCGGCAGGAAATGGGACAATGCGCCATGGATCTGCGGAAGAATATGCGGCATATGCTCCATAGGCCATACGCTTGCGAGCATACGGGCTGTTGAAAATGCCTATGGTATCGTCCCAACAGAGCAAACACGGAAATTGCGGCTTCTGCTTAAACACATGGAAACTCTTCAGAGCCATGTTCTGCACCTTTATTTTCTTGCGGCGCCTGATTTTGCAAATGCAGGCAGTGTCTTTCCGCTTATTGAGGCAGCACCTGATGTTGTTGCACGCGCAACAAAGATAAAGCTACTTGCAAACGATATCTGTGACTGTATCGGCGGACGCCGCATGCATCCTACCAGGACAGTTGTTGGCGGTTTCACCATGCTGCCGACAAAGAACGAACTTGCCGGACAGAGAGAGAGACTCAAAGCGGTTATCGATGACCTGGTAAAGACTGCGGAGCTCTTCAAGACTTTCGTTCTGCCTGATTTCGTCCGCGAGACCGAGTTCGTATCATTGAAGGGCGATAGGGATTATCCTTTTATCGGCGGCGAGCTGATCTCAAGTGACGGCGTTCAAAAGAGCGAACATGCTTACAAACAGATGACCAATGAATATATTGTTGAGCAGTCCACTTCAAAATGGTCGAGGCTTTCGAGAAGATCTTTTTCTGTAGGTGCACTTGCGCGCCTAAACAACAATTATCAGTTCCTTCATCCTATGGCTAAAGAGGTGTCGCGCAGCTTTGGGCTCAGACCGGTGAACCATAATCCGTATATGAATAATATTGCCCAGCTCGTCGAGTCTGTTCATGTTGTCGCGGAATCGATAACTATAATCGATGAACTTATTGATTCTGAATTTTCAGAGCCGAGACAACAGGTAAAACCCAGAGCAGGCATCGGCGTCGGGGCCATCGAAGCGCCAAGAGGCATCCTCTACCACTGTTATGAGTTTGATGATACAGGCCATATCGTAAAGTGCGATTGTGTTATTCCAACAAGCCAGAACCACGCGAACATCCAGCACGATCTTGAAGAGCTTGCAGCGCAATATGCAAAAGAAGGGAAAAAAGACCGGGATATTGAGCAGCTTGCCCAGATGCTCGTCAGGGCCTATGACCCCTG
>JAGVHR010000010.1 GCA_020056455.1 Thermodesulfovibrionales bacterium | reverse complement strand
TAAAGCGCTACGGTCTGTTATCATATATTCAAACGTGTAATCACAGGAGGAGATAAGGTTCGTAGACAGCTCCGGTTGAAGGAAGAGCAGGCTAAGGCGCTAAAAAAATGGCTTCATTGAGGCATCTTCCCGTGGCTGAACTCATCCGACAGGGTGAGGCCGTTATTCTGAGATCTACTGCGTTGCATGAAGATGCATATCAAAAGGCGCGTGACGGCGCAGGATTCATTTTATAAAATATAATCAAATGTTGACGGAGGCTGGATTATGACCTCAACCGTTATAGAAAAGAAAAAAAATACCTGCGAGGATTATCTTAAGACCTCTGATGATCAAAGATATGAGCTTATAGAAGGAGATTTGCTGATGACGCCCTCACCGGTGACAAAACACCAAAGAATCTTAGGCAACCTTTACTTCGAAATTAAGTTATCTCTTCGTGATAAAGAGCTGGGTGAACTATTTGTCGCCCCATTTGATGTGCATCTTGATAATGAAAATGTTGTGCAGCCGGATATTCTCTTTATATCAAAAGAAAGGCTGAATATTATCGGCGAGAAAAATATACAAGGCGCGCCCGATCTTGTGATAGAGGTATTATCGGAGAGTTCCGCCTACAGGGACCTTCTGCAAAAAAAGAAGTTATATGCAAAATTCGGGGTTAAGGAATACTGGATAGCAATCCCTGAGGAAGAATCAATAGAGATGTATATCCTCAAGGATGACAAATACGCTCTTCATAAGACCTGTAGCAGGAATGAAACTCTTGAAGCGCCATCCCTGAAAGACTTGAAGATAGAGTTGAAGAATATTTTCTGACAGCTTTCCGGTGAGAGGCCGGAAAACAATAAATCCCTTTTCATATGAGGTTCTTTCAAAAGTCTCTATTTTGTCGCCACGAGTGGAGCGATGGGTCTTGCAACGTATTGATATTAAGAGATTCCTCACTTGGTTCGGAATGACAAAAATGGGAATCCCCATACTTTTGCAAGCGTCTGTCCATAAAGCAAGAAGCTGCCATCCTCGGACTTGACTACTTACACTCTCGGCATGCGCAACTTGTTGTGGATACAAGGAATCTTTTTAGGAAGATGGCGGACTATCCTGACAAGGTAAGGAAGGCCTGAATCGGGCTATTAATGAGTAGCAAGATGCTCCCAACGGCAAGTATTTGCTGGATTTATTGTAACCATGCAATTTTAAAGAGGATTATATAAAAATTCGATGAAACCCTGTGTAGTTGATGCCGGTCATAAACCGGTACAGAAACTATTTGTCAGAAACGGCACGGATATTTATCAGTGCCCTGATTGCGGTTGCCTGATGGCGGATATTGACTTCAATAAGGCCCAATATGAAGACAATACGTATTACACCATGAGCCTTATTTCAAAAGAAGAGATTGAGAACAAATGGGCGCTCAGATGGCGATATGTTTTGAGCAGGATCGTATCAATTATAAGGAGCAGCGGGTCCTCATCTTTAACTCTGCTTGATGTCGGCGCAGGCAATGGTTACTTCGTTTCCCTGGCCGCCGGTGAGTATGGTTTTACTGCGAAAGGCCTTGGAATATCTTCGGAGGAGATACAATTTGCCAGGGACGTTATCGGCGTTCAACTGATCCGCGAGGATGTGACAGATCATCAAGGGAATTATGATGTTGTGACATGTTTCAATGTGATAGAACATGTTGTTGACCCTCAACTATTTCTGGCTGCTCTGGTGGACAGGGTGAAGCCAGGCGGAATTTTAGTGCTGTCGACACCCAATACTATCTGCCTTCGCGCCAGGATACGCGGACTGAAAAAGTGGGAAAGAATCGATCCGCCGCATCACATAAACCTTTTTCCAGGGAAGGCGCTGCGCGCTCTGGTGAAAAGGCACGATCTGGAAGAAGAAAGTTATGAAACGCTAAGCACCTATATTACCATTGTCAATACCCGTAACCTGATACTGAGGCGTTTCTTTTTTCACTTCCTGAAATTATTCAATCTGGGGGCTGATCATTTTCTTATTGTCAGGAAAAAGACCTGACATTCTGGAACAGTCCAGTAGTTTCTTAGTGGGTGTCTGTCCGAAAGGGAAGTATAAACCGGCGCCACAAATAAATACCTATAGCTGTTCCACTGCTGTTTGTCATCAGATCGCTTAACTGGGAAGTCCTCTCGGGAAGATAGGCCTGGATGCATTCGATGAAGAGGCTGGTTCCGGCGCCGAGGAGCATAACGATGACTATAACGCGCAGGCGGGAGGCGCCTCTTTCAGACAGATACCAGGAGATAAAAAAACCAAAGGGGATGAACCCCAGTATGTTGAGCGCAATATCCCTGACATATGCACGGCTCATATAAGAATCTCTCCGGGGCGGGGAGAGCACTGAGCGCCTGAGAGGTATAAATCTCTCTGGTATAATCAGGTCATTACCCAATCCTGAGTGGTCTCTGATGTGTGGACCGGCCCCTTCATCGAACAGATAAAGGGCAGCAGGCGCCGTGTTGTTGTCAGCAGCAACAACAGTGTTATTGCGCCAGGCTTCATAGCGCCTGAGCGTCTCTTCCTGAGATAACTCCTGATTATAGACAGCGAGCCGTGAGACAGTTCCTGTCCATGAGTCTTTGCCCTCAGCTGAGTTTCCAAGGACCAGTCTGCCGGAGAGCGGTCCATCAAAACGCGGAAACGACAAAGTCTTCCTCCTCTCTTTTAACTGCCCATCCACATAGACCGCTGTTCCCCCTATGCCGGACGTTATGCTGATGAAACTCTCCTTTCCTTTTGGCAGCGCATATTGAACACCGATTTCACGCATACCTGCCTGCTGACATGCTTTACCCTGCCTGCTTCTGACAATGAGATGCGCTTTCCATTGCCCGATAATCAGACGTTCGCAGGACTTCCCGTCATCAATGGCGACAATGACCGGAATATATTTTCTCCAGTCCCTGTCCGGCCGGACTGCCAGCTCAATGCTGAGGGAAGCGGGTTCGGTCAACAAGCGCCCGTCCACTGATAAGGGGCCTGAGTAGACGATCCCCCTGCCGGAAAAGCGGACACCACTGCCGTCCGGCATCAACGAAGCCTGGTTATTAATATGGAAATTACGCGGCCACAGACCCGCCAGCAGGATTACTGCGACAGTACAGATGCAAATAATACTTAGATGACGGAGGTTTATATGGGCAGTAGTTACGGATTTCATTTCGTGCTGTTATCCTGTCGTATTTACAGCTTTAGTCTGCATGTATACTATATACTGTATTGAAATGAAAGCAGATTGTCCAATCCATTGAAAACAGGCCTGGTAATGCATAGAAATATATATGCACTGAGAGCGCTGTTTTTTGCCCTGTTCAGCGTTGTCCTGATTGCCTTTCACTACGCGACACTCAGCGAATTGATGGAGTTCTCACGGCAGAGCGCGATCTACTCTTATATCTACGTTATCCCCTTTGTCAGCGGGTATTTCCTGTTCGAAAAAAGACAAGCTATCAAGCAGGCAATGTCTTATTCTTTCTTGTCTGGGTGTTTGCTGATAGCAGCAGGAAGCCTGTTGTATCTGACCGGCATGCATCAGGGGGCCGGTCTTAATCAGAATGACAATCTGTCATGGATGGTATTTTCTCTGCTTGTATCCTGGATCGGGGGATTTATTATGTTTTTCGGACCCGGGGCCTTCAGGGTTTCAGCCTTCCCCCTGTTATTTTTATTCTCCATGGCGCCGGT